>NZ_CAXBOV010000035.1:0-24542 GCF_963977355.1 uncultured Halopseudomonas sp.
CAAGATGAACCCATGGGAAGAGTTCTCCAGCAAGTTCAACAAGGGCGACAAGATTTCCGGCTCCATCAAGTCGATCACCGATTTCGGTATCTTCATTGGTCTGGACGGCGGCATCGATGGTCTGGTTCACCTGTCCGACATCTCCTGGAACGAAGCTGGCGAAGAAGCCGTGCGTCGCTTCAAGAAGGGCGACGAGATCGAGACTGTCATCCTGTCTGTTGATCCTGAGCGTGAGCGCATCTCCCTGGGTATCAAGCAGCTGGAAGACGATCCGTTCTCCAACTTCGCTTCCCTGAACGAGAAGGGCACCATCCTCAACGGTATCGTCAAGGAAGTTGACGCCAAGGGCGCCATCATTACTCTGGCCGAAGAAATTGAAGGCACGCTGAAAGCCTCCGAAATCAGCCGTGACCGGGTTGAAGATGCACGCAACGTTCTGAACGTCGGCGACGAAGTTGAAGCCAAGATCATCAGCATCGATCGCAAGAGCCGTGTGATCAGCCTGTCGATCAAGGCGAAGGATGTTGAAGACGAGAAAGAAGCGATCCAAGGTCTGCGTCAGCAGGAAATGGCCGCTTCCGGTCCGACCACCATTGGTGATCTGATCAAGCAGCAGATGGAAAACAAGAACAATTAATTCCTGTTCTTGTAGTTCCTGAAAAAGGGCGACTTCGGTCGCCCTTTTTTTTGCTCTTTTAACAAGCTCAAGTTCCGAGTATTCAGTTTCAAACTAGGAGTCTCCTGGATCGGCTTTTAGCAAGGGTGCCTCTCTTGATTCTCTCCTGGTTGCCACGATTCGCTGGCAGGCATTAACGTATCGGGTTGCAAGGATTGCATCCAGCTTCAGGCTTTGAGGCTTCAGCGCGGACCTTGTAGCTTGCGGCTTCCTCCCAAGCATGTTAAAACCGATAAAAATAGATCTAGCCGCTTGATAAAAAAGGAAAATCATGACCAAGTCGGAGTTGATCGAGCGCATAGTCGAGCAACAGGGACAGTTATCAGCCAAGGATGTTGAATTGGCGATCAAGACCATGTTGGAACATATGTCTCAGGCGCTGGCCAGCGGGGAACGGATCGAAATCCGTGGCTTCGGGAGTTTTTCCCTGCATTATCGCGCGCCACGTGTTGGCCGTAACCCCAAGACGGGCGACTCCGTTGAGCTTGACGGGAAGTACGTGCCGCATTTCAAGCCCGGCAAGGAGCTGCGTGACCGCGTAAACGAGTCGCTACAGATGGCCTGAAGCGGTATCTCAGGCACTTGGCACTAGGCTATACTGCCCAGACACGAATGGACTGGAGTAGTGTTGTATGCAATGGCTGAAGCGCGCAGTGCTTATTATTTTCCTCTTGCTCGTCGCACTGGCTACGCTGGATTTTGTTCTGGAAAACCAGCAGAGCACTCAACTACAGTTTCTTGAGCTGCAATCCCCGGCCATGCCTCTCTCCCTGTTTGTCATTATCGCCTTCATCCTGGGTAGCTTGTTGGGTGTGTTTATCGGTTGGCTGATCACTACGCGCCTGCGCCTGAAGCTCATGGTTCAAAGCAATGAACTCAACCGCTACCGCAAGGAAGTCGACAAGCTCCGCACCCAGGCAATCAAAGGCTGATATTCATGCAGGAACTCATGTTCCTCGGGCTCTTCGTACTGGCTCTTGGCATAGGTTGGTTCCTTGGTCGCAGGGAAGCAATCAAGGTCGGTTTCATGATTCAGCCCCACGGCAGCGCTCTGGATCGGCAGTACTTCATCGGTTTGAACTACCTGCTGAACGAACAGCCCGACGAGGCGATCGAAACCTTTATTCGTGCTCTTGAAGTCAATCCCGAAACCGTTGAAACGCACATAGCGATCGGTAAGCTGTTTTGCCAGCGCGGGGATGTCGAGCGCGCGATCAAGGTTCACCAGAATCTCCTGGCCCGTCCCAATTTGAGTCGTCACCAGGCAGATAACGTCCAGCTGGAGCTGGCCCGCGATTACCTTGCCGTCGGAATGCACAACCGCTCAGAGCGCTTGCTGGAGGAGTTGGTTGAAAATGGCTCGCCACTGCGTGCAGATGCGCTGGTAGACCTCGTCAAGGTGTATGAGCGCGAACATGAGTGGTCACAAGCGACTTCAGTTGGTGAAAAGCTGATACGTGAACGACCCGAATTCGGAGTCACGCTTGCTCACTATTATTGCGAGATGGCCCTTGAGCCGATTCGTCAGCAGGAGATAACTCAAGCGCGCAAGCATCTTCAACGTGCGCTCCGGGCCGATTCTGGATGTTCCCGTGCCATTCTCCTGCTGGCCGAACTTGAACAGAGTCAGGGGAAGTACAAGGAATCTGCAAACTATCTGCAGCGCCTTGCTTCAACGGATTCCAATATGGTGCCTGAAGCCTTGCCGCTAGCAAGGCGCAGCGCTGATAATGGAGCTCTGGATCTGGGCGAGTACCTGGACGCTGCAATCGACCGGGGGCCTCCGATGATCGATACGGTTCTCGCTCGTGCTGATGACATGCGCTCCTCAGGCAGTCTTAGTGAGGTCAGTCGCTTCGTCCTGCAACACATACAGCGTCAACCGTCATTGCGGGGGCTAATGTACCTGATCGATCTACATCTGGATCACGTGGATGCCAAGGGAAAGGAAAATCTGCTTATTCTTCGAGATGTAGTCGAAGCACTGGTGCGCGAGAAGCACCGTTATCGGTGCACTTCCTGCGGCTTCATGGCCAAGCGATTGCACTGGCAGTGCCCTACATGCCATGGCTGGTCCACAATCAGACCTCTCAAGGGTCACGAAACAGCGTAAAAGCATCACCACTTTCTACAGGAATGATTCATGCCCTGCGATACCCCGGTAATAGTTGCCCTGGATTTCCCCGAAGCTGCTCCAGCCATCGCCATGGCTGATCAGCTTGACCCCTCCAAGTGCCGACTCAAGGTGGGTAAGGAGCTTTTTACCTGTAGCGGTCCGGCCATTATCGAAGCATTACATCAGCGTGGCTTTGAGGTATTTCTGGATCTCAAATTCCATGACATCCCCAATACCACGGCCAGTGCGGTGAGAGCGGCTGCAGAGCTCGGGGTGTGGATGGTCAATGTTCACGCGAGCGGTGGTCGACGCATGATGGATGCCTGTACGGAGGTATTGCACTCCAGGGGAGGGCACCGTCCACTGTTGATCGCAGTAACGGTACTGACCAGCCTCGAGCAGGAGGACCTGCAGGAGGTCGGGGTGGACATAGAGCCCATGGTGCAGGTGCAGCGGCTTGGGCGATTGGCCCAGGAGTGCGGGCTGGATGGGCTTGTATGCTCTGCCCGTGAGTCCAGAGCGCTGCGTGGCGCATTGGGCGACGATCTGTTGCTGGTGACCCCTGGCATTCGACCCGCAGAATCAAGCGCAGATGACCAGAAGCGAATTGTCACACCTGCCCAGGCAATGGCCAATGGCAGCAGCTTTATGGTGATTGGTCGACCTATTACCCGTTCTCCTGAACCTGCTCAGGCACTGGACAGAATACTGGCAGAATTACCGAACTGATCGAGATTGGGTATCGGGAAGCTTTATGTTTGAGCGCACCGTAAAGCTTCTATATCTGCCCGCACTGTTTCGAAGCGTTTGGTCAGATGGCCTTTTTGCTTGTCGCTAGATAAATGAATCAGGTCAGTTATCAGGCTAGCTGCGAGGTCCTGATTGGATGCGGCGTAGAGGTCATAGGAATCGGTCCGAAATTGCTCGCGTTCAATCAGTAAGGTTTTGATCTGCTGGTCAAATGCTGGCTCGTTGCGATCTTCCAGTGTTGCCAGAAAGGCAGCCTGCCAGGCCAGCCTGTTCTCAAGCCAGATAGCATTTCGCCCCTGCAGTTGCTCAGCCCACTCTGCCAGTCTTGCATATTGTTGTTTATCGAGCGGTCCCAGCCAATCCTCCAGCCGCTCCTCGGCACGCTCCATGCGTTCCTGATATTGGGACTCAAGGTCCGGCTCTAGGTATTCCTCTTCCAGTTCAGCATGCTTTTCCTTCAGATTGGCGGTGAGCTCCTCAATCTGCTCTGTATCGAGTTGGCTTATTAATCCTGAGATGGTGGGTGCGATCTCTATCAGCAGTCTATCCACAGCTGTTTCAACCTGCGGTAAGCCCTGTGAGAGCATGCTGGAATCGAGATTTTTGTCGTAGAGGGTGGACTCGAGATGATCAAGTAACGGCAGATAGCGAGGCAGCTCGGTGCTGCAGTGCCATGCCAGCTGTTCTTTGGTCCGAGCGCTCAACCAGCGCTCCTGCTCGCCAGTGAGTGAGACGTAGCTACCCACTCTCCAACTGATCAACCAGTCCAGGTTGTTATATGCCAACCGGCTGGCGCTGCACGCGGCAAGCGAAATAATGCTGGCAACGAGCACAAGTGCTTTTAGGTATTGGTTGCAGTACCGGTTGAACATCAAATTTCCCCTTACGACACCGAGATAGAATAGTGGCTTCGGTCTGGCAGTGTCGGGCGAAAGTGTGTCATTTCCAGTCTGCAGTGGGTGGTTATTGCAGGACGTTGTCGATGATGGCCTCGATAATACCGTTAGTGGTATTGATCAGTACGGCGTCGGTTCCTACTTGCCGCCAGTCGTAGCCTGGATAGCTTGGAAGTCTGGAATGCACTCGGCTATCGAATTTTTTAGCTATGCCGGGGGGAAGTGGTTTGCCGCGGGCTAGATTCTTGCGGATGCCAGGCGGCAGTGACGTATCGGCTTCAATAAAGCTTCGTTCATCGCGGAAAACAGCACGAATAACCGCTTCCTCAAGGGTTATTTGGCGGCCGTCCCGAGTTTCGTAGCGCCCCTCTGAATGCTTCTTGTCTTCATGCTGGGCATGTTTGTCTTTGTGTCCATTGTTGCCACGATTCTCGGGTGGCTGAGCACTGGTACCGGCGGAGCCGAAACCCAGAGCCAACATGATGGTTATCGCAGAAATTCGGTTGCGGGAACTGGGCATATTATTCTCCTGTTGCTGGTGTAGACAGCAGAGCTGGCTGTTGGTTCACGCGGGGCTTGAACCTTTCAACTGAAAAGCTGTTGCCGGATATAAGGCTGCTGAATAAGATTGATCGTGGTTTCTGATAGTGGGTCATAACCCTGTCCGGCCTTGGCAATGCAACGGCATACTGTTAAAGAGTTTAGAGATTCTGAAAGTGACCTATCGGTCGTCTTTGATAGCATCGAATTCAGACTCTCAAGGATCGGCATGCAGACTCGGATTTTGGAGATTACTCTGGGAGACGATCCGAGGCTACAGCCGATTATCAGAGCTTGGACAACAATAACAGGCCGGGTCCTCCGAATAGACGGTTGATACCGAGCAGTTCATCGGGAGCGAGACATGAGTCAGTCAGGTATCTTGAAGCGGTCGACCATTCTTATCCATGGTTCGGTGGGTATGCCTCTGGCGATCATCGGCTATCCGCTAGTGGTATATCTGCCACCGTTCTACGCTCAGGAAGTGGGCTTGAACATGGCGCTGATGGCCATTGTGCTGGTCATTGCCAGGATGTCCGACGTGGTTACCGATCCCTTGATTGGTACGCTGAGTGATCGCTGGCAGACTCGCATAGGTCGACGCAAGCCCTGGCTGATCATGGGTATGCCTTTGATGTTGCTTGGCACCGTCATGATCTTCATGCCTCCGGAAGGAGTAGGTATAGGCCACCTTCTGACGTGGACAATCATCATGTATCTGGGTTGGACCATGGTGACTTTGCCCTATGGCGCCTGGGGTGCCGAGCTATCGCCCTTGTATCATCAGCGTAGTCGCGTAACGGCCTCCCGGGAGGGGTTTGTACTGATCGGTCTGTTTCTCGCTGCTCTCGCGCCGGCCGTGGTGCAGGCTATGGGTGCCAAGTTCCAGGCGGGTGACACTGACGGGGCACTGATGCAGGCGTTGATCTGGATGATCGGCAAGGACGGTCAGCTAGGCATTGGATATGGTCCTATTCTCGCGAGCATGGCCTGGCTGCTGATCATCCTGCTGCCATTGACGGTATTCATGGTGGTTACCCGGGTTAAGGAGGCACCGCCTCAGTCTGTGCAAAAAACAGACTGGAAGCAGGGAATGCGCGTGCTGAAAAATAATGGCCCTTTCAAGCGCATGATATTGATGCTGCTGATCGTCGTGACGGGTGAGTCTTTTCGCAACGCCTTATCCGTATTCTTCATGCAGCATGTCATTCAGATCCAGGCGCAAATCGGTTTGATGTATCTGATCTACTTTGGTGTAGGCATTCTTGGTATTCCTTTCTGGCTGATACTCGGTAAACGCATCGGCAAGCACAAGGCCTTCTGTGTGGCTGTGGGGATTTCCAGTGGCAGTATTCTCGGTATGTTCTTCCTGCAGGCGGGTCAACTGGTACCTTTTGCGGTGATGTTTGCGGTCAAGGGCTTCTGTTTTGCGGCTTTCCAGTTCCTGCCCCTTTCGATGCTGGCTGATATCGTGGATGTGGATACTGCGCGTAGTAAGGAGCATCGCACTGGGCTGTTTTTCGCCATGTCCGGTATGGCGCAGAAGTTTGCAATGGCCATCGGCCTGGGCCTGTCCCTCGGTCTATTGGCGTTGGTCGGCTTCGATGCCACTCAGGCAGTCCATACCGACGGTCAGTTGATGGCATTGCGGGTGCTCTACATAGTTGGACCGGTGATTCTGTACATGATGGCCTTTGCTGTTGCCTGGAAGTATCCGCTGACTTCGGAGCGCCACGAACGCATCCATCAATGGATCCAGCGACGTAATGTGCGTTTGCAGATTGTGCCCTGAGCGCATAACGCATTTGTCCGGACGCTGGCTTTTGCAGCGTCTGGACAGAATGCAGGCATATCCGGATGTGTCCTGGTTGGTTATGCTGCCATCCAACAGTAAGGACAGACGTAAAAGGATAGATCCGGATGTCACAGCAATCGCAATTCAGTCTCCTGGAAAAAAGGCGTTTCCTGCCGTTTTTTCTGACCCAGTTTCTCGGTGCATTCAACGATAACGTATTCAAACAGGCGCTTATTCTGGCGATCCTGTTCAAGATTACGGTGCTTGCTGATCGCAACATACTGATCAATCTCAGCGCGATGCTGTTCATTCTGCCGTTCTTTCTTTTTTCTGCCCTTGGCGGTCAATTTGGCGAGAAGTTTGCCAAGGACTCCCTGATTCGCATGATCAAGATTGGTGAAATAGGCATCATGCTGGTAGGCGCAGCAGGGCTACTGCTGGGCAGCTTACCCTTGCTTCTGGCTGTACTCTTTGCAATGGGCACGCAGTCGGCGCTTTTCGGACCGGTAAAGTACTCGATACTGCCGCAGCATCTGCAGCCTGATGAGCTTATCGGTGGTAATGCCCTGGTCGAGATGGGTACCTTTCTGGCGATTCTTGGAGGAACGCTTTACGCGGGTCTGCTCATGTCCGGGGCCTCGTGGTCCGCTTGGGTTGCAGTTTCGGTACTGGTTCTGGCCGTGCTCGGGTTTCTGGCCAGTTTGTGGATTCCCAGGGCCCACGCGGCCATGCCCGAGCTGAAAATCGACTGGAACATCTTCCGGCAATCGTGGGCCATCCTGCATCTCGGTCTGGTCAAGCAGGTTCCGTCTGTATCCCGTTCCTTGCTGGGGAATTCCTGGTTCTGGTTTCTGGGCGCAACCTACCTGACGCAAATTCCTGCCTTTGCCAAGGATTACCTGCATGGCGATGAAAGTGTCGTAACCCTTATTCTTACTGTGTTTTCGGTAGGTATCGCCACAGGGTCGCTGCTCTGCGAGCGTATGTCGGGACGCAAGGTGGAAATAGGTCTGGTGCCCTTCGGGTCCCTGGGGCTGACAATCTTTGGTCTGCTGCTTTGGTGGGGTGCTAGCGACGTGCCGGCAGCCGCTGAGACCTATGGTTGGCTGCAGCTGATGGCGCTGCCCTCCGCATGGTGGATTATGGGCTGTATTTTAGGTATTGGCGTGTTCGGAGGCTTTTACATTGTTCCCCTCTATGCTCTCATCCAGTCTCGTACCAGTGAAAACGAACGAGCGAGGGTGATAGCTGCCAACAACATACTCAATGCCCTGTTGATGGTGCTGTCAGCAATAACCGCGATTGTACTTCTCACTGTCGCGGAGCTCTCGATTCCGCAGCTGTTTCTGGTCATTTCGCTGATGAACGTCGCCGTCAGTGCCTATATTTACAGTATCGTGCCGGAATTCGGCATGCGCTTTCTGATCTGGCTTCTTGGCCATTCGCTCTACCGAGTGCAGCATGACAACCTGGATGCGATTCCAGAGGAGGGACCCTGCCTGTTGGTTTGCAACCATGTTTCCTACGTGGATGCCATGCTGATTGGAGGGGCGATTAGACGTCCCGTGCGGTTTGTCATGTATCACCGGATTTATGATTTACCGGTACTCAACTTTGTTTTTCGTACGGCGGGTACAGTGCCCATCGCTCCCCGGGACGAAAATCCCGAAGTCTACGAGGCCGCGTTCAAGCAAATTGGCGCTTACCTCGATGCGGGAGAGGTGGTTTGTATTTTTCCTGAGGGTAAATTGACCATCAACGGCGAGATGAACGAGTTTCGCAATGGGATGGCCCGCGTGCTGGAGCATAATCCCGTCCCGGTCATTCCCATGGCGCTGCGTGGGCTTTGGGGCAGTTTTTTCAGTCGTCATCCCAACAAGGGATTTTTCCGTCGGTTCTGGTCCAGGGTGTGTTTGATTGCGGGAGACCCGGTACCCGCGGAGCAGGTGACTGCGGAACTGATGCACAGTCGTGTAGCGGAGCTAAGAGGTAAGGCTGCGTGACTCGGTCTATCAGGCAGAGTGAACAAATTCTTGCCTGGACCGAGGAAGGGGTGCTCAACGCCGATCAACTATCGGCCCTGGCTGAAAATGAGTCTCTAGTGCCGGACAGCGCGCTTTGGCGCGCATTTATCGAACGGGTTGCGACACTCGCAGGTGTTGTGTTGATTGCCGTAGGGGTGATCTTCTTCTTCGCCTGGAACTGGGCCGATATGCACCGTTTTGCCAAGTTGGCCCTGGCCATGGCGGGGTTGTCGGGCTTTACTGCCCTGGCTGCTCTTGCTGCCCCTTTCGCGACGCTTTACCGAGCGGCTCTTTTGGGTTGCTGTATTGCTACTGGAGCGTTGCTGGCTCTGATCGGCCAGATTTATCAGACCGGGGCTGATATATGGCAGCTCTTTGCAGTATGGGTAGCGCTGATCATCCCATGGGTGGTGATTTCCGGCTCCAATGCATGTTGGGGGTTTTTCTGGGCGCTGGGTAACTTCGCAGTCGTGGTGTTTTTTGCCCAGTCCCAATGGCAGGGCCTGTATGCCGGTCTGCCTGGGTACCAGGCGTTGCTGGTGCTGGCCTTGGCGAACGGAGCCCTGCTCCTGATGTTCGAATACTTTGGCACCCGGTTACTGACCTATCCAACGCGTACTGTTCAGCGTCTGGCCTGTCTCGGTGTGTTAACGCCGTTGGGGTGGGGTGCCTCGACTGCGTGGTGGGTCAATGACTTCAGGGTATTGCTGCCGATATTTCTGATCGTCGGTCTGATCATATTGCTGTTCTATCTTAGGCAGCGCCGTGATCTGCCGATCCTGGCAATGGTTCTGTTCTGGCTGATTTTC
Organism: uncultured Halopseudomonas sp.; assembly: GCF_963977355.1. NCBI lineage: Bacteria > Pseudomonadati > Pseudomonadota > Gammaproteobacteria > Pseudomonadales > Pseudomonadaceae > Halopseudomonas > uncultured Halopseudomonas sp. The sequence goes on from NZ_CAXBOV010000035.1 coordinate 9,607, forward strand.
GTCGTGTCGGTGGGGCTGGTTCGAGTGTCGATGCAAGCGCAAGCCGCGTTCTTTCTGTTCAACGGTATAGGTTTGTTTGTTCTGGTCAGTAGCGGTCTTGCGGCACTCTGGCTGAATCGTCTGGCTCGGGAGCTCCGGACATGACAAGCGATTGGCTCAATGAGTTGCTAACGCAAATGCAGGCACAGTTGAACCTCGATGCCTCACAGCGCGAAGCTTTACTCGCGGGCAGCCAGTCTCCCTGGTGGCTTTCGGCCCTGCTTGGAATGGCCGCGTGGGTTTCATCTTTACTGTTTATCCTTTCCTTCCTGGGGCCCTGGCTTGCGTTGATCGAGGACCCATTTGGCCGCGCCGTGGCGGGTGTACTGTTGATCCTTGCGGCACTCTGGATGTTCCGTCGCGAACATCTATTCACCAACCAGGTTGGCCTGGCCCTCTCGCTGACAGGCCAAGGTCTGTTGGTTTTCGTGCTCGCTGATCAGTTAGGTGGCGGCCGGGATAGTCTGCGTCCAGTTGCCGTCACGATTATGCTGCTGTCAGGCATTCTGTTCTGGTTGCCATCTTCTTTTATCCATCGCCATGTGTGTGCCCTGCTGATGCTTAGCAGTGCGGCAGTAGCGCTGGGTGCCGGTGTCGGCCTCGCGTTCTATTGCGTGCTACTGGCCGCTGCTGCCTGCACGCTATGGCTGGAGCGCCTGCGCTGGGTATGTCACCCCCATGCCAGCCGCATTCGGGCATTGGTCGATGCAGCGACATTTCTGTCGTTGGTGTTGGCAGCGATGCCCCACCAGCAGCTGTTCAGCCATCTGTTCGACATCCCACCTCACGCCGCCGGACACTGGGTCAATGCCGTTTATCCTGCGGGTATGTCTGCAATATTGTTAGGTGTGGTTGCCTGGCTTGGTCGTCATCGAACTGGAGCAGGTTACTGGTCTGTATTGGCTTTTACTATTCTCATAACGGTACTGACCTACTCGACGCCTGGCTTTCTGTTGAGTCTCGCATTTGGCCTTGTTCTGTTTCAGGCGCGCAATCGCAGTTGGCTTTTGCTATTACCTGCATTTGTGACCTTTTACCTGTTTGTTCTCTACTACAACCTGACTATCAGCCTGCTGGAAAAGTCCCTGCTGGTGATTGCCTGTGGTGCTGTTTTGCTCGCCGGAGCCAGGCTGTTGCCCTTGTTGCAGGGGAGGCCAAGATGAGTCGTTTTGCGGTACGCGGGGCCATTTTCGCTACATGGGCGCTGATCGCCAGCAGCACTTTTCTTATCGTACAGGGTCATGAGCAAACGCTCGCGCAGGGTGACCTGATATTGCTTGAACTGGCGCCGGTCGACCCACGGTCACTCATGCAGGGTGACTATATGGCGTTGCGCTTTGCTGCAGATGATCAGCTGGCTGCTGGTTCCGTCGATATTGAAAGCTCCATCAAAACTAGCTATGCCTATTTCACGCTTGATGCTCAGGGTCGAGGAGAGTTCGCGGCGGTTGGAGATGCGCCCAGCTCCGAGCCAGACCAGCTCAGTATGCGTATCCGTAAAATCAATGGCCGGTACTCAATAGGCCCTAATGCCTTCTTTTTTCAGGAGGGTACTGGAGGCCAGCTCGAGGAAGCAAGATGGGGTGGCTTCAGGGTGGCAACCGATGGCTCCGCGCTTTTGGTCTCACTCCATGATGCAGAGTTGCAGGCTCTGGGGACGCAGGAACGCTAGGGACAATCAACGATCTAAGACCGTGACCTGTAAAGCTGACGCTTTAGGGGAAAAGGATTTGTGACGGGTTCATGAAGTCTGCGATGCAGACTTTTTGAAGAACAGCATGCCAGGCTTGCGCCCGGCGATATTACTTGGCTGCGGGTCGACCTGGGCGTGGGGCGCCGTAGACTTGACCGCTCTTGCCGTTGGGGATCTTCTGGATTTCACCGCCTGAGGCGAGAAACGCGTCGATCTGGTTATCGATGGACTTGCTGGTGGCGACTGCTGCGTCGGCCTTGCGTTTGCTTGGGGCGGTTTTGGCTGCGGGTTTGGCTGTCATGAATACCTGCCTGAATAAAAGTAGTCGGGCATTTTACACTTTTTTCTTGCATTTTGCTACGCAGTTGTTTAGCGGATGCGTAAAATACCCTTGCTACCCGGTCTCAGTGCTGGTGTCCGCCATCCCCATGGGCATGTCCGTGAGCCAGTTCGTCTTCGCTTGCTTGGCGAACTGAAAGGATTTCGACTTCGAATGTGAGGTCCTTGCCAGCCAACGGATGATTACTGTCTACGGTTGCCTGGGAAAGCCCGACCTTTACTACAGTGACTTGACGCTGGCCTTCCTCGGTCTGGATGATAGCTACCATGCCAGGTTTCCACTTCTTGGCGCCGTGCAGGTGCTTGACTTGAACCTTTTGCAGCGCATCTTGCTCGCGTGCACCGTAGGCTTTATCCATGGGCAAGTGAACGGTGAAGGTATCTTCGGCACTGTGGCCTTCCATAGCGTCAACCAGGCCCTCTACCAGGCCTGGTTGGCCGTGCAAATAGAGCACAGGTTGATGGTCATGGGAGCTTTCCAGAACGCCAGTAGCGTCTGAGAGGGTGTAGTGGAACTGGACTACCGTATTCTTGGCGATCTGCATCTTTTAAATTCCGCTCGGGATGGGTGTCATTGACCCGCCATTATCACGTCCGAGCGGTTTATTTCCAACCTGAAGGCTAAGATTACTGGCGCTGCTCGCCCCAAAGGTCATCAAGACGCCCATCGCGTCCGCAGGTAGTGCGATAGTAGCGATAGCGAAGAGAATTTTTCTGATAATAATTCTGGTGATATTCCTCGGCAGCGTAAAACGCTGTCTTCGGGAGTACGTCTGTCACAATGGGCTTGTCGAGGCTGCCGGCTTCGGTCACTGCGCTCCTGGATTGCCCGATAATATCCTTTTCCTGCTCATCACCATAAAACAGGGCTGTACGATACTGGGCTCCCCGATCACAAAACTGCCCACCAGCGTCAACGGGGTCTACTGTAATCCAGTAGTAATCCACCAGAGTCTTGAAATCTGTCTGGGCCGGGTCGTAGAACACGGCAACCGCTTCGATGTGATCGGTTTTACCTGACGAAACAGCTTGGTAATTGGCCGTCTCGGCATCACCAGCGATGTAACCGGAAACGGTCTGCAGGACGCCAGTTTTCTTATCGAAGTCCGCTTCCGTGCACCAGAAGCAGCCGCCTGCAAAGACCGCCATTTTGCTTCCCTCTGGGCCGTCTGACTCCTGAAGAGGCTCGTTTGCCAGAGCGGCTTGCTGCCCCAAGCCCATCACCAACAGGATTCCAATTAAAAATTGACGCATTATCAGCCTCTCAATTCAGGTAGTTCGTCACCTTCGGCAACGAAATCAAGTGCAACACCATTATTACACCAGCGTTCGCCCCTTGGTGGCGGTCCATCATTGAAAACATGGCCCTGGTGGCCACCACAGCGGGCGCAGTGGTACTCGGTTCGCGGCCAGATCATGCTGTAGTCCTGCTTGGTGCCCATGTGTCCTTCGATAGGTTGGGTGAAGCTCGGCCAGCCTGTTCCACTATCAAATTTGTTTTCACTCGCAAACAGCGGCAGGTAACAGGCGGCACAGACATAGGTGCCAGGCTCGTAAACCTTGTCAAGCGGGCTGCTTCCAGGCCGCTCGGTGGACTCCTCGAAGAGGACTTCATAAGCCGGTTCGGAAACCTTGTCGCGCCAATAACTGTGAGGCCGATCCAGGGGTTCAAATTGCATGTGTGGCTCCGTACTGCCTGTGGTCTGGGCGAAGCTGGTGCGTGCCAACAAGGGGAGGGCGGGTAACGCCAGTAATCCCGACAGAAGAGTTCTGCGATTCATGATGATTCCTGTTTGGAGTGTTACAGCTTCAGACTAGCTCTGCTGTTGCCTATTACAAAGTATCTGATCATTTCAGGACGTGTAGTGATAACACAAACATGCGAGGGAATATTGCTTGTGACTATATAAATGGACAGTTTGCGAATATGCTTCATCGGCAACTTTGATTGCGTGGTTGCTAGTAAAACAACATCGATAACAGCAGAGGTTTTGATGAGATACCTATCATTTCGCAGCACTGTGCTGCTGCCCGTTGTGGGCTTCGCGGCCGGCATTGCCGCCCTAGCCATGCCATTGCATGCCCAGGAGCAGGACCAGGAGCAATACCGGATTTCTACCCCGCGTTTGCAGATGATGGGGCAGGCCATGCAGGCTCAGGTTGCTGAAAAGAAGCTAGCAGGCATTGCCACGCTGGTTTGGCAGGATAACCAGATCGTCTACCGCGACCAGGCGGGCTACCAGAATGTGGAAAATCAGGCTCCGCTGACTGATGACACCATTTACAAGATCTTTTCCCTGACCAAGCCGATTACTGGTACTGCATTGTTGATGTTACATGAGCAAGGTCATTTCGAGCTGGATGATCCTGTTGAGAAGTATCTGCCGGAGCTTGCGGATCTGCGTGTCGAAATTGCCGATGGCCCTGACGGTGAGCTTCGTACCGAGCCGGCGCATCATCCAATCACCGTTCGCGAGTTGATGACCCACACTGCGGGCTTTACCTATGGCCGTTTTTCCCAGTCGCAGACCGATCGGCTGTATGTCGAGAAGGATCTGCAGAATATCGATTCCACCCTGGCCGAGATGGTAGCCAAACTTGGCACCTTGCCCCTGCGTCAGCAGCCCGGAACACAGTGGCACTACAGCGTGGCGGTAGATATTCAGGCGCGCCTGGTTGAAGTCTTTTCCGGCATGGCTTTTGACGAGTTTTTGCAAACGCGCATCTTCACACCGCTGAAAATGGTCGACACTGGATTTTATGTGCCGGAGAGTAAGCAGGCCCGCTTTGCAGTTTCCTACACCCCAACCGAGGATGGCCTCAAGCCTTATCCAAACGGCCCCTGGTTGAGTAAACCGTCGTTTCTCAATGGCGGAGGTGGCCTGGTTTCAACCATGGATGATTATTTGCGTTTCGCCCGCATGTTGCTCAACGACGGCGAGTTGGATGGGGTGCGGATACTCAAGCCAGAAACTGTTGAGATGATGCGTAGCAATCAGCTGCCGCCAACCGTTGACGGCCCCGATTGGGCGCCAGGCAATCAATTCGGTTTGAATGTGGCCGTGGTAAGCGACAGTGAAAAAGCACAGTATCTGCCGGTTGGTACCTACTGGTGGTGGGGTATCCACGGCCCGTGGGCCTGGATCGATCCAGCCAACGACATAATCATTCTGGGCATGATGCAGAACACCGATTACCGGCATTCACGTGTGGTCCATGGAACTGTCAGCAATATCCTCTATCGTCCTGCACCCTGACGCTGGAGCGTCGCCGACGATAGACATTCTATCGCTCGGCGGCGTCCGGTTTGGCAGCGTCAAACATTTGCTCGAGGGGAAGCTGGGCGTGGACGTTGACACTGCCCTGGGCGGTAAATACGACCAGGTGATCGGCGGCAATGCGAATGCCTACGTTATCCCCCAATAGATGATCATCATGGCTTGGGAAAATGGCTTCGAGAATGCTGCCGGTAGGCAACTGCAGGCGGTACATCGTTGTCGCGCCCAGGAAGGTCTTGCCGATTATGGTCGCCTGTAGCGAGCTGTCATGCTGTCCGACAATGTCGTCGGGCCGCAGTAATACATCCACTGCACTGCCCGCCTGCAGCTTGTAGGCGCGATTACCGCGGATGACGCCGAGTTCGGTCTGTACCGTATCGGGCGATATCAGTTGCCCGCGAATGAAGTAGCCCTGGCCTATGAAGCTGGCGACAAAAGGTGTCGCAGGCTCGTGATACAGATTGTAGGGAGAATCCCACTGTTGCAGTTTGCCGTCGCGCAGTACACCCACATGGTCACTGACCGCGAAGGCCTCGTTCTGATCGTGGGTCACCAGCAAAGCACTGATACCCCGTTGCTTGAGTATGTCGCGCACTTCGCCGGACAGTCTGCGTCGTAATTCGCCGTCGAGGTTGGAAAAAGGTTCGTCCAGGAGTAGCAGCTCGGGATCGGGTGCCAATGCGCGTGCCAGCGCCACACGCTGCTGCTGACCGCCCGACAACTCATGGGGATAGCGTTTGCCCAGTTGAGTGAGTTTCACCAGGTCCAGCAGCTCCTCGACGATTCGCTGGCGCTCGGGATGTCGATTGATCCCGAAGGCAATATTGTCCTGCACCGTCAGATGGGGGAAAAGTGCATAGTCCTGAAAGACCATGCCGATGCGGCGCCGCTCTGGAGGGCTGGTTTTGCCCGGGCTGGACAAGCGCTCACCGTTCAGCTTGATTTCACCTGCAGTGACCGGTTCGAAGCCGGCAATCGCGCGAAGAATAGTGGTCTTGCCGCAACCGGAGGGTCCGAGCAGGCAACCAATGTCGCCATTGCGCAGATGAATATCGAGCCCTGTCACTACGGGATGGCCAGCGTAACCGCAGGCCAACTGATTCAGCTCGAGAACGATGCTTTGGGTGTCTGGCATGGTGACTCCTGGATCAGTCGGCGAGCAAGAATTCCACCAGAGCCTTTTGGGCATGCAGGCGATTTTCTGCCTGATTCCAGACAACGCTGCGCGGATCTTCCATGATCTGGTCGTCCACTTCTTCGCCACGGTGGGCGGGCAGGCAGTGCATGAACAACACCGATTCGTCGGCGTGATCCAACATGGCCGGGGTGACCTGGTAGGGCGCAAATCGCTTTAAACGGGCCTGGGCCTCATCTTCCTGCCCCATGGATGCCCATACGTCGGTATTGACCAGGTGCGCACCCGCCACTGCTTCCAGCGGGTCACGGGTCACGGTGACCCTGTCGCCGGCCTGGTCAAGAAACGCCTGATCAGGTTCGTAGCCCTCCGGGCATGCGACCCGCAGCGTGAAATCGAACTGTATCGCCGCCTGGATAAAGGTATTGCACATGTTGTTACCGTCACCTACCCATGCGACGGTCTTGCCCTGAATGCTGCCGCGATGTTCCAGATAAGTCTGCATGTCGGCCAACAGTTGGCAGGGGTGCAGATCATCGCTCAGTCCGTTGATGACTGGTACGCGTGAGTACTGGGCAAAGGTTTCAAGGTCCTGATGGGCGAAGGTCCGAATCATGACTGCATCGCACATGCTTGACAGAACCCGGGCGCTGTCCTCGATTGGCTCGCCGCGGCCCAATTGGGTGTCCCGAGGCGAGAGGAATATAGCCTGACCACCCAGCTGAATCATGCCTGCTTCGAAGGATACCCGCGTACGCGTGGATGCTTTTTCGAAGATCATCGCCAGTACACGGTTTTTCAACGGCTCGTAGATGACGCCCTGCTGGTGCAGAGACTTGAGTTCGACGCCCCGTTTGATCAGTCCGATCAACTCGGCCTGCGAGCAGTCCATCAACGAAAGAAAGTGCCGTACAGTCATGTTTACTACCTGGAAAGTGGCCGGTCAGAAACCAGAAACAGAAAGCCCTACCGTGACCCGAAGGCCCGATACAAGCCATACCCAAAAAAGAGAAGACGCTGATCTTATCGGTAAAATCCGCTGCAAGGCAAATACCCGCAGAGATACTGTGGGTGCTCGGGTGAATCAGAGCAATGAATGCTGGTGCATTTTGCCCCTTGTCGCCTTACCCGGCACAGCCTAGAGTTGGGTGCTAAAAATAGCTCACAACAGAGACAATCCCATGCCTGTAACCCACTTCCGAGCCTGTCACCTTTGCGAAGCCATCTGCGGCCTTGCTATCGAGACTGAAGGCGACCGTATCCTGTCGATTAAGGGCGACGCCCAGGATCCGTTCAGCAGAGGGCATATCTGCCCAAAGGCCATTGCGTTGCAGGATATTCAGAATGATCCGCAACGTTTGCGCATGCCGGTAAAAAAGGTAGGCGATGCCTGGGAGCAGATCGGCTGGCAAGAGGCCTTTGATCTCATCGCCGAGCGGCTTGCGGGCATTCAGACGGAGCATGGGCGCAATTCCGTAGGGGTATATATGGGCAACCCCAATGTCCACAACTATGGATCGATGACCCACGGAAATTATTTCCTGGGCCAGTTGCGCACCCGGCAACGTTATTCAGCAACCTCGGTAGACCAGCTACCGCACCATCTGGTTTCCCTGTGGATGTACGGCCACATGCTCGCTATACCGATTCCGGATATCGACCACACGGACTTTTTCCTGATGCTCGGCGCCAACCCGATGGCCTCCAACGGCAGCATCATGACGGTGCCGGATGTGGGCAAGCGTATAAAGGCGCTCAAGGCACGCGGTGGCAAACTGGTTGTGGTTGATCCGCGTCGCAGCGAGACAGCCGAGCAGGCCAGCGAGCATCTGTTCATTCAGCCCGGCACCGATGCTGCGCTGTTACTGGCGCTGCTCAATACGCTGTTTGAAGAAGGGCTGGGCAAGAGCAGCCCCGCGCTTGAAGCGACTGTAGGAATCGAGGAGGTCAAATCGGCGGTTGCTTCCTTTACTGCGGAGGCGATGGCGGAACATTGTGGCATTGATGCCGATAGCATCCGTCAATTGGCCCGGGATTTTGCGGCCGCCGAACGGGCTGTCTGTTATGGCCGCATGGGTGTATCGGTGCAGCGCTATGGCACCCTTTGCCAATGGCTTATCCAGATCATCAACCTGGTCACTGGCAATCTGGATCAGCCGGGTGGGGCGCTTTGCACCGAGCCGGCCTTTGATGTTGTGTCCGGCAAGCCCGGCCATTTCGACCAGTGGCGCAGCCGGGTGTCCAACCTGCCTGAGTTTAACGGTGAGCTTCCGGTTGCGGCGCTGGCCGAGGAGATACTGACGGCAGGAGAAGGGCAGATCCGTGCGCTGGTTACCTCGGCGGGCAATCCGGTGCTGTCCACTCCGAACGGCCGTCAGTTGGATCGTGCCCTGGAGAGCCTCGAGTTCATGGTCAGTGTTGATTTGTATATCAACGAAACCACTCGGCACGCAGACATCATTCTGCCGCCCACCGCCTCCCTGGAACATGATCACTACGACATTACGTTCAATACCTTTGCTGTGCGCAACGTCACCCGAATCAATCAACCGATCCTTCCCAAGCCCGAGGGCAGTCTGCACGACTGGGAAATCTTTGTCGGCCTGGGTCAGGCGTTTTCGCGTGTCACCGGGCAGGAAGCCAGAGCAACCATGCCCCCCGCTCAGATGATCGATGCAGGGCTGCGTGCTGGCCCCTATGGTGACCGACTCAGTCTGGAGGTGCTGGAGCAGCATCCCCACGGAATCGACCTGGGCCCGCTCAAGCCCAATCTCCTGAGCAGGCTCAGGACGGACAGTGGTCAGATAGAGTGTGCGCCGCAGACCATGCTTGAGGACTTGCAGCGCTTTGCTACTGATATCGATCAGTTGCGCCCGCGTGAGGGTGAGTTGCGGCTGATCGGTCGTCGGCATGTACGCAGCAACAACTCCTGGATGCACAATTATCAAAGACTGGTGAAAGGCAAGCCGCGCGACCAACTGCTTATGCACCCGGATGATCTGGTGCGGCGTGGGCTGGCTGACGGGCAGCAAGTGGTTGTCCGTTCGAGGGTAGGGGAGGTCACGGTAATGGTGAATGCCAGTGACGAAATGTTAGCTGGCGTAGTGAGCCTGCCCCATGGCTGGGGCCATAATCGCACCGGCACGGCGCAGGATACGGCCACCAAGCATGCTGGCGTCAGCGCCAATGACCTCACCGATGAGCAATACCTTGACCCGGTTACCGGAAATGCTGCGCTTAATGGTGTGAAAGTGGAGGTAGTAGCTGCATAAGGCCGGTGAGTATTTACGGCCGGCTTAATGCGCTACAATAGCGCTATTTGCAGGCTCGCTCGCCTACATCAGCTACAGAGGAAAAAACCATGGACACTATTGATACCATCAAAGAACAGATCGGCAAGAATCCGGTCCTGATCTACATGAAGGGCGCACCTAATGCTCCCCAGTGCGGCTTTTCGGCCCGTGCCGTCCAGGCTCTGATGGCCTGCGGCGAAAAGTTTGCCTATGTGGATATCCTGCAGAATCCGGATATTCGTACCGAACTGCCAAAGTATGCCAACTGGCCGACCTTTCCACAGCTGTGGGTTGGTGGAGAGCTGGTGGGCGGTAGCGACATCATCATCGAGCTGCACGAGTCCGGTGAACTGACCACCATGGTCAAGGCCGCTACACAAGCCGAGTAAGCTGCAACGTAAAAAGCCCGCCCCGGCGCATCAGCGCAGGGGCGGGCTTTTTTTTGCCTAATCGAACAGGCCCTCAAAGGGCAGAAATGGCAGCTGATCGCCCCTGGCCACCGTCTTGCCAGCAGTAATGCAAACCAAACCGCTGGCTTCAGTTGCGCTGCTCAGTACACCAGAGCTCTGATTGCCGGCCAATACCACATGGCCGTCCTCCAGCCGAGCCCTCAGGTACTCATCCCGGTTTCCAGGTTTTTTCCAATCAAACCCGGCAGCCACATCCATGGTGACCGGAGCCACCTGTTGTATACCCAGCCGGCGCAGGAGGTAAGGCCTTACCAGTAATAGAAAAGTGACCAGCACAGCCGCCGGATTACCGGGCAGACCCAGTACCGGCGTGCCGGCAAAGCGGGCCAGGGTAAAGGGCTTGCCCGGCTTGATTGCCAGCTTCCACATGTCCAGCTCGCCGTGCTCGCGTAGTGTTTGTCCGAGATAGTCTGCTTCGCCGACCGATACGCCACCCGAGGTAATAATCACATCAGCCCGACCTGCAAGGCTTTGCAGGCGCTTATGGGTAGCGTCTGGATCGTCCTCGAGAATGCCCGCATCGATTACCTGCTGACCCAGACGTTGCAGGCAGCCGATCAAGGTATAGCGGTTGCTGTTGAATATCTGGCCGGCGCCCAGTGGCTGTCCGGGCTCAACCAGCTCGTCGCCTGTCGACAGCACCGCGATGCGCAAGGGCTTTAACACCTCTACGGTAGACCTGCCCACCGAAGCTATCAGCCCCAGGTCTTGCGGCCTGAGCCGCGATCCCGTGTCAAGCAACAGGCTACCGGCGTTGATGTCCTGGCCCCTGGGACGAATGTTCTGACCTGGCCGCAGGGCATGTGCAAAGGAGGCCTGGCCCTGTTCATCCACGTTGACGTTCTCTTGCATCTCGACCGTATCAGCACCTGCGGGTATGGGTGCCCCGGTGAAAATACGTGCGCAGGTGCCGCGCATGAGCGCTGGTGGTGCCATCCCTGCGGTAATTCGTTGGCTGACCTTCAGCCCGGCTTGCATGGCTGTGATCATGTCTTCGGTATGCAAGGCATAACCGTCCATCGCGCTGTTATCCCATGGCGGAACGTCGTATTCGGAGAACAGTGGCTTGGCGAGTACACGGCCCAGGGCATCAGCCAGCGGCACCGTTTCCGCCCCGGGCAGAACCTCACCCGAGGCACTAGCCAGTACGCGTTGCAAGGCTTCGCTGACGGCCATCAAGCTCATGAACGGGTGCCACAGGCCGGGGCAGCCGCTAGATGCTGTACGAAGTTGCAGGGCCTTGTCCGACTGTCGAGCTGTTCTTGCAATATCCGGTCCCAAGCCGTGCGGCAAGCGCCTGTTGAGCCCGGCATGCAAACTACCAGGGTGCGATTGGCCAGGCCGGCCAATGCGCGCGACTGTAATGTGGAGGTGCCTATCTCCTCCCACGAGACATGCCTGAACAGCTCGCCGAAGCCGTCGACCAGCTTGTCGAGTAGCGGCGTGACCGCTTCTGGCGTGCTGTCGCGCCCGGTAAAGCCGGTACCACCGGTGATCAGGATGACCTGCACCTCTGGGCGTACAATCCAGTCTGAAATCACAGCGCGTATGCGATAGACGTCGTCAGGATGCAATTGACGGTCGGCAAGGGTATGACCTGCGGCCGATATGCTGTCTGACAGAAACTGGCCTGAGCTATCGGTATCCAGATTTCGTGTGTCGCTGACGGTAAGCACAGCGATATTCAGGGGGTTAAATTCGGCAGTATCATGGCCCATTGCGGGGTATCCTTTGGCAGTTTTCGCACCCGCTGTTATATCACAGCACAGCAACAGGAGGCTGCCATTGGCGTCAGCTAACAGTTTCAGATTGAGTGCCCTGCTGCTTGCAGGAGGTCAGGGTAGACGGCTCGGCGGCCAGGACAAGGGGCTTATGCCATGGCGAGGCAAGCCGGTAGCAGCGCATTTGACCGGCATTCTGAAGCCGTTGGCCGACCAGGTATTGATCAGTTGCAACCGCAACCACGCTGTGTACCAGCAATGGGCAGACCAGGTGATCCTGGACGACGAGCCGGATTTCCCAGGGCCGCTTGCAGGTATCCTGGCTGGCCTACGCGTCTGCAGCGGCACGCATCTTCTGGTGATCCCCTGTGATATGCCGCAAGTGGATTCTAATTTGCTTGAAATGTTGATTGATCAGGCTAGTCACGGGCCTGGCGAGGTGTGTCTGCTGCGCTCAGGTGAACAATGGCAGCCGCTTATTACAGTGATCCCCAAGGTCCTGCTACCGGCTTTGCAGACGGCCTGGAACGAGGGCCAACGGAGCCCTTTGCGCTGGCTGCTCGGCCAATCCCACAGTACCCTGGAAATGCCCGCCGATGACGCTCGATTCAGCAATGCCAACTTGCCGGCTGACTGGACAACCCACGGCTAACCCACTGCTTGAGCAGTGAATTTTTGCCAAAGGGGTATTGTGATAAACACTCTTTTGGGTAAAATGCCGACACATCATCGGGGTGTAGCGCAGCCTGGTAGCGCGTCTCGTTCGGGACGAGAAGGTCGCTGGTTCGATTCCAGTCTCCCCGACCAATATCCTGTTTCTGGCCGTTTCCCGATAATCCAGAAACACGATCAAAGCCCGCCTTGAGCGGGCTTTTGCGTTTAACCATTACGCAAACAGGTCTCCCTCTCACCTTTCCGCTTGCCCACCCTGTATTACCTGCCGCAATCCGGACTCGATACTCTGCTGAACCAGCCAGCGGCGGAGTATCTGTATGCCTGGCTCATGCCGTCGACTGGATTTCCAGGCGAAGTAGAACTGGTCACCGGTTATCACATGGTGGCAGGGGAGCCGGACGAAATCGGCTGAATCTGATCGGTTGCTGAGCATGTAATCATTGGTTAGTGCAATGCCCTGATGGTATCGGGCGGCCTCAAGGGCAAGGAGCATATGGCTGAAGTGCTGCAGGCGCGTCTCTTTTGGAAGAGACAGCCCTTCCGCTTCAAACCATGCCGACCAGTCACCTCCTGTTTTGTTGTAGATACTATGGGTGGAAAGCAGTGGGTAGCTTTGGAGTAACAAGGGGTCCAACGGAGTTGATTGAGAATGCTGCAGACTGGGGTCGATATTCTGCTCACGGCAGATGGTTTGCCAGTAATGCTGACTGCACACCGGGAACAGTCGCTCGATGTAGAGCAGTTCATAGCTAAAGGCGGAAGAATTAGGTCTTACAGTAATAAAACAGTCGGCTACCCGGTCGGACAACTGCGGGTTCTCGCCGCTCATTTCCAGCGACAGATCCAGCTGCGGCCATTCCTTTTGCAATGCTGGTAGCCTTGGGACCAGCCAGCGGACGGCGAAGGAACTGAAAACTGACAATCGCAGACGTGCCGTTTCATGTCCCAATAGGTGTTCGCTGGCTCTTTCTATTTGCAGTAATGAAGTACTTATTGCATCGAAGTACTGACGACCTTCCTCGGTCAGAGCCAGGTACCGGCCGGTGCGGATAAACAAGGATTCTCCGAGATAGGTCTCCAGCTGCTTGATCTGATGACTCACCGCGCTCTGGCCGACGGCCAGTTCTTCGGCCGCCAGGGAGAAGCTGTTCAGTCGTGCCGCGGCCTCGAATACCGGTAAGGCTTTAAGCGGAGGTAATTTCATCGGCGTTCTCAGTATCTAAATAAATAATAGCGACTAGTTAAATATCATTTCCCCCGATACTCAGCAAATCCTAGACTCCCGGCTCATCGAATGAGTGTTCAGAGGTAGGTATGTCAGGTAAAACAATCAACAGCGCAATTCTGTTGTTGATCATCGGGAATGCGCTCGCGCTGATTTCCGATGTGTTCATCAAGTTTCTCGAGGAAAGCACCCCGGTTTTCCAATACGCGTTCATGCGCTGTGTCATTACGCTTTTGGTGTTGTTGCCGTTCTGGCGCCAGATCAATACCAGCAAACCGTTTGAGGGCGCGCGGTTGCATTTTATTCGTGGACACGTGCATCTGGTGGGTATCATCTGCATGGTCTACGCACTGATCGCCTTGCCACTGGCTACCGCCAATGCGGTGTTCTATGTGGCGCCGATCCTGGTCATGGTGCTTTCAGTGATCTTTTTCGGGGAGCGCCTGACCAGACTCAGTCTGGCTGCGGTCGTCAGCGGTTTCTTGGGCATTCTGGTGATATTGCGGCCAGTCGACTTTAGCTGGGCGGCTTTGGGTGCGCTGGGCTCGGCGACCGCACTGGCGATCAACGCCGTCCTGGTGCGCAAGCTGCCCCGCCAGCAATCCACGGTGCACAAGCTTTTTCTCAACTATCTGATGATCATTCCGCTATGCCTGGCGCTGGCGATATGGGAAGACGCGCAGTGGAGCAATGCGGTGTTCATCAGTGCGGTGGGCTCTTCGGTCTTTATCCTGGCCTATAACGTCTGTGTGCTGCTGGCTTATAAACATGTGGCTGCCAATCAGGTTACCAGCGCGGAATACACCGGGCTGATCTGGGCGGTGATCATTGGCTGGATATTTTTCGCAGAGGTGCCGGACCTCTGGTTCTTGGCGGGCAGTGCGATGATCGTGGTGCCGCTATTGATGATAGGGCTGCAGCAGCGGCGTATGCGCCTGCGCGCCACAAATCATGACCTGGGAGACACCCGCTATCATGCGGGCCCCGCAGTGGCGCAAGCACCTGTCGATAACGGTTCCCAGAACCCTGAGCCGCGCACTAGCTGACCAGGCACAAGCAACAAGGCCC
>NZ_CAXBOV010000036.1:0-24289 GCF_963977355.1 uncultured Halopseudomonas sp.
AAGGGCATGATGCTCAGCGACATCCCCAATCTGATTCTGACCTTTGGCTATACCAATGCCTCCTGGACACTCAAAGCTGAGTTGACCTCGAACTATACCTGCCGGCTGCTGCAGTACATGGATCGCCATGGCTACAAGACGGCCGTGCCAATGCGTGGTGCAGATGTACAGGATGCCCCATTCCTCAACTTCACCTCCGGTTATGTTCAGCGAGCTGAAGGCATGCTGCCCAAACAGGGTGATCGCAAACCCTGGCAGGTGCATCAGAACTACTTCCAGGACAAGCTCACTATTCAGTACGGCCGAGTTGACGACGGCGTTATGCAGTTCCAATAAAAAGGATAATAAAAGCCATGCAAGTTCATGATTGTGTTGCAGTAATTACCGGAGCAGGTAGTGGTATTGGTCGCGCTTTAGCCATCGCCCTGGCCCAACGCGGCTGCCACCTGGCGCTGGCCGATGTTAACACCACAGCACTGGCAGAGACCGCTACCCAGGCGAGAGCCATCGGAGTGAAGGTCAGCGAACATCAGTTGGATGTCGCAAACCGCTCCGCCGTCAGCGCCCTGCCTCAAGCCGTGATAGCCGAGCATGGAAAAGTGGACCTGATCATCAACAATGCGGGCGTGGCCCTGGGTGGGAATTTTGACGAGGTCAAAACCGAGGACTTTGACTGGCTCATGAGGATCAACTTCGACGGCGTCGTCTGTATGACTCGCGCCTTCCTGCCCCTGCTCAAGCAACGTCCAGCAGCCCGTATTGTGAATATCTCCAGCCTGTTCGGCTTTATTACCCCCGCCGGCCAGACAGCCTACTGTGCAAGCAAATTTGCGGTGCGTGGATTCTCCAATGCCCTGCGCCTGGAACTTAATGGCGGTCCAGTGGGCGTCACCGTCGTGCATCCCGGCGGCGTTGCCACAGCCATTGCTACCAGTGCCCGTCCGCCCGAGGGAGTTGATGAGGCCGAGCATGCGCTCAAGCTCAAGCAAGCAGAAAAACTGCTGCGCATGCCGCCGGCCAAGGCTGCGGAGATTATTGTTCGGGGTATCGAACGGGATAAACCTCGGGTTGTTGTTGGTAACGATGCACGCATTCTTTCATGGCTTGAGCGCATAATGCCGGTCAATTACTGGCGTTTGCTGCCAGGGATTGCAACACAAAAGGCCAACGGACCCTCCGCATCCTAAAAGGACTTAAAAGGTGAATTTTCTATTCAGCTTTATTCTCATCTGCCTCTCGCTTTTTCTGGGGGGCCTGTTCCTGTTTACACTGTTTGTTGCCATGCGCGTGCGAATGGGCCTTCCACCGGAGGGCCGCTTCGTGACGATCATGGGCAATCGCATGCACTACCTTGAGCAGGGTAAGGGCGACCCTATTCTGATGATCCATGGTCTTGGCGGGGTAGCTCAGAACTTCAGCTATAGCGTCATGGGCCAATTGGCCAAGACCCACCGGGTCATAGCCATTGACCGGCCGGGCAGCGGCTATTCCCTCCGGCACCCACAATCATCAGCATCCCTGGCAGTGCAGGCGGATGTAGTAGCTGGCCTGATCGATGCGCTGAAGCTGGACAAGCCGTTGATCGTAGGCCACTCGCTTGGCGGCGCGGTCGCCCTCGCCACCGCCCTCAGGCATCCTGACAAGGTGTCGCGGCTGGCACTGGTTGCCCCGTTGACTCACATGCCAACTGAGACATCCAAGGCCTTTGCTGCTCTGGGTGTCACCTGGCCCTGGCTGCGCCGCCTGGTGGCCTGGACGCTGGCAACCCCGGGATCGATCCTGCAGAGGGAAAAGGTGATGGATATCGTATTTGGTCCAGAGAGCGTGCCAAAGGACTTCCCGGTACGTGGCGGTGGTCTGCTGGGTTTGCGTCCGAGCCAGTTCATTGCTGCCTCGGAGGACATGAACGCCCTGCCCGATGTGCTGCCCATGATGCAACAGCAGTATCCTTCCATGACAATGCCAGTGGCAGTCCTCTATGGCCGCCAGGATCGAATTCTTGATTATCGTGAACAGGGTGAGGCTATTGCAGCGGCAGCGCCCAATGCCGAGCTGGAACTGATTGACGGGGGGCATATGCTGCCGGTTACCCAGCCTGATGTCACCGCGGACTTCATACGGCGCCAGGCAGCCCTATGAACCAGCCTGGCGCGCCCTGCTCGTTTGCAGGGTTCGCCAGGTCGACCAGGAGTACAGCCCCAGGGCCAGCCAGATCAAGGCAAAGCTGGCCACCTGGATTCCAGTGATCGACTCCTTGAATACCAGCAGTGCAATCAGAAACTGCATGCTCGGGTTGATGTACATGAGAAAACCGACCGTCGCCAGCCTCAACCGTCTAGCCGCCCCGGCGAAAGCCAGCAGAGGCAACGCGGTCACCACGCCGCTGGCCATCAACAGCAAGGTGATATGTTCATTGCCACCCAAACTTGATTGGCCCATCTGAAACATACCCGCCAGCACCAGCAGCGCCAGAGGCAGCAACAGCAGCGTTTCCACAAACAGACCCGACAAGCCATCAAGCAGAATCTGTTTGCGCAGCAAGCCATAGGTGCCGAAGCTCAACGCTAGAATCAGACTGATCCAGGGCATAGTACCCAGCACGACCAGTTGCAACACAATCGCAGTTCCAGCAAGCACCACAGCAACGCCCTGCAGCGGGGCCATTCGTTCGCGCAGTATCAGCATGCCCAGGGCGACGTTGACCAATGGCGTCAGAAAATATCCCAGGCTTGCCTGCAGTACATGGTGGGTTTCCACCGCGTAAATGTAGACACCCCAATTGATTGCAATCAATACCGCGCAGCCAAGCACCCTACCCAGCCGACCGGGCCTAGACAGCGCCTCTCTGACGGGCTGCCAGCGGCGCATGAGTGTGATAACCACAGCGAGAAAGACGCAGGACCAGATGATGCGATGGATCAGCACTTCAAAGGCCGGCACACCCTCGAACAGGGCGAAGAACAGCGGGAAACAACCCCACATCGTATATGCGCCGACGCCGTAGGCGATTCCCTGACGGTTGTCTGTAAGCTTGGCGACCATGCAGACCTCGGTTTAAGTGGTCAAGGATGGATTTTAGCTCAATAGGGCTGAAGAGCCTGTTTTAACCCAGCTTGAATCGCCGTAGACGTAGCGAATTGGTTAAAACGAAAATACTCGAAAGGCTCATCGCTCCCGCTGCCAGCATCGGATTCAACAGAAACCCCGCCACTGGGTACAGCACACCCGCGGCCACCGGAATCAGCGCCAGGTTATAGCCATAAGCCCAAAAGAAATTGCCCAGGATGGTGCTACGGGTCCGGCGTGAAAGCGCAGTGGCATTAACGATGCCGCGCAAATCGCCGCGCATCAGCACCACATCACCCGCTTCAATGGCGACATCAGTACCGGTACCAATTGCAATACCCACGTGGGCCTGAGCCAGTGCCGGTGCGTCGTTGATGCCATCGCCAACGAAGGCCACCTGCTTGCCCTGCGCCTGCAAGCGCTTGATCTCCTCGGCCTTCTGCTGCGGCAACACCTCAGCAAGCACCCGGTCGATGCCCACCTGACGGGCGATGGCTTCTGCGGTCACGCGGTTGTCGCCGGTCAGCATGGCCACTTCCAGCCCCAGGGACTTGAGCTCGGCGATCGCCTCCACCGAGCCTTCCTTGAGCGGATCGGCCACCGCAATAATGACCGCCAGTTTGCCATCCACGGCTGCGTAGAACGGACTTTTCCCTTCCTCCGCCAGCGCTTTCGCCTGATCTTGCGCTGCAGCAAGATCGACGCCCAGACGCTGCATATAACGGTCAGCGCCGATATGCACCTGCCGCCCAGCCACCTGCGCTTCAATGCCATAGCCAGGCTCGTTATTGAATGCGCTCACAGGCGGCAGTTCCAGTGACTCGCCTTTGGCAGCGCTGACTATGGCTTCACCTATCGGGTGTTCACTCTGGGACTCCACCGCTGCAACCCAGCCGAGCAGTTCCTCGCGGTTACCATCCACGACCACAAAGTCAGTCAACTCGGGGCGACCCTGGGTCAGGGTGCCGGTTTTGTCGAGAACCACGGTATCCATCTTCGCCAGGGTTTCCAGCGCCGCTCCACGGCGAAACAACACGCCCAGTTCGGCACCCTTGCCAGTACTGACCATGATCGCCGTTGGCGTTGCCAGGCCCATCGCGCAGGGGCAGGCGATCAACAGCACACTGACACTGGTTACAAAGGCAAAGGACAACGTGGGTTCGGGGCCAAACAGGTACCAGACCACAAAGGTGATAATCGCAATCAAGATGACTATCGGCACGAAAACGCCAGCTATCTTGTCCGCCAATTGCTGAATCGGCGGCTTGTCAGCCTGGGCCTGCTCGACCATTTTTACGATCTGCGACAGGACCGTGTCGCCGCCCACCCGCGTCACCCTGAACACCAGGGAACCATTCTTGTTAATGGTACCGCCTACCACCTCGGATCCCACTTCCTTGGCAACCGGCACTGGCTCGCCACTGATCATGGATTCATCAACGTAGGACTGCCCTTCCTCTACCTCCCCATCCACTGGTATGCGATCGCCCGGCCGGACCTGGATTCGGTCACCCGCAATGACGCTCTCGATAGCGACCTCTACCGGCTCACCGTCGCGTATCACCCGGGCTGTCCTGGCCTGCAGACTCAGTAGTTTCTTGATGGCTTCAGACGTGCGGCCCTTGGCGATATGCTCAATGTAACGGCCCAACAGAATCAACGTAACGATGACGGCTGCTGCCTCGAAATAACTACCGGCGGAACCGGCTGGGAATATGTCCGGCGCCAGCAAGGCGACAACCGAGTAGAAATACGCCGCGCTGGAGCCGATCATTACCAGGCTGTTCATGCCCGGATTCAGATGCTTGAGTTCAGCAAAGCCGGTGCGAAAGAAACGCGCACCAGCGTAGAACAGCACTGGTGTGGTCAATAGCCATTCGATAGCCACCCAGCCGCGATGGGGCATGATATTGGCAAACAGAGCATCCAGCCCTGGCAGCATTTTGCCCATGGAAATAAACACGATGGGTATGGCCAGCGCGGCAGCAAACAGCATTCGGCTGCGCAGCTCCTGCCCCTCGTGATCCTGGGTATCCTGCGCACCGCCGGCTGTCTCTACCTGTTGCGGTTCATAGCCTGCACCGCGGATCGCCCCATGCAATTGATGCAGCGTGATCATTTCCGGCAAAAAACTCACCGAGGCTTTTTGCGTGGTGAGATTGACGCTCGCCTGCAGCACACCGGACAGTTGGCTGATGGCCTTCTCGACCCGCGACACACAGGACCCACAGGTCATACCCTGCACCGCAATATCGACACTTTGCGTAACCGGCGTGTAACCAGCGCCTTCAATGGCGCGAATCACAGCCGGAGCATCGATCTGCCCATCAAACACCACATGGGCCTTTGCCGTTGCCAGGTTCACCTGGGCGCTGGTAACGCCCGACTCACCAGCCAGTGCACGTTCCACACGTCCCACACAGGAGCCGCAGGTCATGCCACTGATGCCGATCTCGATACTTTCACTCATAACAACTCCCAAACGCGTGATCAGGCATGGTCAGCAATGGCCTCAACAATTGGGCAGCCCGCAACCGCGCCCTCGCCAGAGCATTCATCAACTGTTTTGGCCAGCACCGCTTCTATGCGGCGCAGGCTCTGGATCTGTTTTCGAATCTTGTGCAGTTTCTCAGCGGCTATACGCTTGGCATCAGCGCGATCACCGTTGGCATCCTGAAGCATCAGCAGCTCACGCACCTCATCAAGGGTGAACCCCCATTGTTTGGCATGCACTATGAACTGCAAACGGTCAGCCGCCTCCTGTGGGTAACGCCGGTAGTTGGACTCCGTCCGCCGCGGCTCGGGCATCAGGCCCTGCTGCTCGTAGAAACGAATCGTTTGTGTCGCTACACCGCTGGTAGCGGCAAGCTCACCGATGCTGAATGTCTTCATCAATCTTTATCCCGTCAGCAGATCACTGACTACACCATATCCTTAAAGCCAGCTTTAGGGTCAAGTACCTTGCCGAACTCACAGCGCGATTGGGCGTCCAAGTAGGAGAACCACACCGGTTCTTACGTATTAATGGAGG
This sequence comes from uncultured Halopseudomonas sp., assembly GCF_963977355.1. Classification (NCBI taxonomy): domain Bacteria; kingdom Pseudomonadati; phylum Pseudomonadota; class Gammaproteobacteria; order Pseudomonadales; family Pseudomonadaceae; genus Halopseudomonas; species uncultured Halopseudomonas sp. Next base: position 6,098 of record NZ_CAXBOV010000036.1, read on the forward strand.
TCGCACCATGAAAACAACAACACCCTTACTGTTCATTTCGGCCCTGGCCGTCAATCTTTTGCTGGCACCACCGACATTTGCCCAGGATGAAGGCATGACAGAGGCAGAAGCTCAGAGCTACGCACGGGATTTGCTTGAGCCTGAAGAAGAGCGCGCGGGTCTGGATAATATCCGCGACGAGCGTGAGGAGGTCCGTGATGAGGATCGCGCAGAGGAAAACAGTAGCGATTATCAGGATAGCGATACCGAGATGAAGACCGAAGACGGCTATTGATAGGTTCCCTGCCGCTGGCTACCTGGTTGGCGGCAGCCTACCCAACCTTGGTCGACAACTTGTGCACTCCTATCACCTCACCATTCCAGATCATTTCATAATGCGCCGTCTGCACGACGGATGAGACTTGTCTGGGCGTCAGCAAGCCCCAGCATATGCCGCCAGGCTGTCTGACCGAGTGATACCTAATACCCGTACTGCCAGCATCAAACGCACTGCGGCCAAGCAATCTGGAAGCATCATAGGCAGTGGGCGAATAAATGGGATCAGAGCGCGATGCAGTTAACGCATCCAGCACTCCAGCCTCGTCAAAACGCGCGGTCAGACCTCTGAAGACAAAACGTTCAAAGCGCAGAGCCGGTACATTGGCCCAGTAGATCTGCTGGTGATAACGCACCTCGGCTATAGCGGTTTCCATGCAGTCAGCCAAATAGAGCACACCGAAGGATCCATCGCTGAAGCGCGAGCCATCAGGATTCACATGGGTAAAAGGGGCAGCAGCATAGCTGCAACCCTGAATACCAAAGGGAATGTCGGCTCGCGGAATCAGCTCCAGGCGCCCGGCCTGATTCGCCAACCGGGGATTGGTCAGTGCCTGCAGCGCGTAAAGCTCCTCGAACTCATCAGCACTGGCCACATCATCAAATATGGCGATTGGGGGAAACTTCGAGTTGACCAGGCGATACGCGCGCACAGGGTCTGCAGACAGAACCGGCAGATCCTTAGCCGTTACCATTGGCTGCCACGCAGCACATCAATACGCCGAAAAGTTTCATACACGGCGACAATATCTCCACCGCCCATGACGTCCAGCGGCGAGCGGCCAAGAAAGAACGCATTGTCGTTCGCCATACCCATGAAGCCATACAGGTTGTCGGGATTGTCGAAAATAGTGCGTAATGCCGCATGGATGTTGAGCACAAAACTCACTCGGGTCAGCTGATCGCGATCCAGATTGATGGACGCCAGACCACCCTTGCGTTTAGCCCGTGCATAGGTGCTATGGGAGACCCGTAATATTGCCTCACCCTGCTCGCCTGTTGCGCCCCACTTATCGAGAATGGCCACGGCAGTGCGCAGACCGGTCGCAGAAGTGGTCTTCTGGGTTGCTATTTCGGGTGTACTCAACATATCGGGGCGCCCTGATAAAATGTATCTGTAAATACTAGTGTCTGGATAATGTATTTGCAAATATACTTTCAGTTGCGGTGCCAGACACTTGCCAACCAGGGCTGCTGGTCGCGTGGCAAACCTGGGGGGCGATAGTAATGCTCAATCTCAACAAAACCCGCCGCCTGCATCAGGGCACACCAGGTTTCCAGCCGGTAATAGGCCGCATAGCGATCGCCGGTCCACCCGGCCTGATCATCGCCCCGCGGATTGGAGCTCAGCAGCACGCCACCGGGCTTCAGCGTCTGGTGCAACTGACGTAGCGCTTGCGGCAACGCCTGGTGCGGAATATGAAAGAGCGCTGCATTGGCAAAAACACCGTCGAATTGGCCCTCTGGCAGATCCAGCACCAGGAAATCCTGTAGCCATACCTCGCAGCCGGTATCTGCCCTGGCCATTGCCACAAACTGCTCGCAGCCGTCGACTCCCACCGGCTCATGGCCAAGGGCTTTGAAGGTTCGCAGATCCCTACCCGGTCCGCAGCCCACGTCGAGTATTTTCAGCGGCGCTGATGCTGGTATATGACGTAGCAAAGCATCGACATTCTGGCTTACATCATGATCACGCGTACCCTCCCGGAAGCTCTCGGCATTCTGCTCGTAATGCGCGATCGTTTGGCGGGCCAGGTTAATCAGGTCCTGTGCGGGCATGGGCTAGGTTGTCTCCAGAAGTAAAAAACATGAACGACCACTCTCGAGTGGCCATAACGATCCTCGACATAAGGTAGCGAATCAAGACAACAAGCCCCAGCCAAAATACAAAAGGACATGAAGTCCCACTGCACTATGCCTTCTTTAGGTCCCATCAATGTTGCTGATACGCTAATCTATGATCTTAGACTGTCCACGCCAGAGGCTTACCATGTCCCGTATATTGATATTTGTCGCGCTGTTCACCGCCCTGCTTTCGACCGGAGCAAGCGCCCTGTCGCTGTCGGACTTGAGCCAGAAGGATGCTGGTGCCGGCCTCAAGGATGCACTGACTCAGGGAACACGAATTGCAGTACAAGAGCTTGGCGCACCAGGTGGGTTCAACGATAACCCGGACTTGCGTATTGAACTTCCCGGCACGCTGGGCAAGGCATCGCGCACCTTGAAGATGATGGGCATGGGTGGCCAGATTACCCAGTTGGAGAACAGCATGAACCAGGCAGCCGAAGCGGCGGTTCCCCAGGCCCAGACGCTACTGATTGATGCAATCAGCAAGATGAGTGTGCAGGATGCAAAGTCGATCCTCACAGGCCCCAGCGACTCGGCCACACGCTACCTGGAAAGCAGTAGCCGCGACCAGATCCGCGCGCTTTTCTTGCCCGTCGTCAAGAATGCGACCGACAAAGTAGGCCTCGCCCAGCAATACAACACCTTTGCGTCCCAGGCAGCCAACTTTGGTGTCGTTGACAGTCAGGCAGCCAACATCGAAGGCTATGTAACCGAGCGCACGCTGGATGGTCTGTTCGAGATGATAGCCGAACAGGAAGGTGACATCCGCAGTAATCCGGCTGCGGCAGCAAGCGACCTGGCCAAAAAAGTATTCGGCAGCCTTTAGGCTGACAAACCCATTTCAACCGGGTTGATACGTGAATGACCATGAAGAGGATCGAGTTGATCAGGCAGTCGGTGGACCAGCATCTGAGCGACATCCATGACCTGCTGGCAATGCGGCTGCTCTTTCCGCCGGTGCAGATTGTGGTCCCGGTAGAGAAAGAGATCCAGGACCTGTATCTGTACCCGGAAAGGCTGGAGACCAGTTACCGGGATGAATGGAAAGCCATCGCCCTGAAAGCGATACACAAGCATGGCTTCGCGGATGAGAGTCAAACCGACCTGGATAATCTGGATCAATACCTGGGGGTGCTTCTCGAAAAAAGCATTCCCCAGTGCATCCAGAATCATCCCTCTCTTTTTCATACCCTTGATGAAATTCTGGCAATTCAGGGCTCAAATAACACCATCACCTTTCCCGATCCCAGAAGGCAGGCCCTGATGCGCCTGATCTGGCCGGAGAGACAGGATTGACTGCGGACATTCAAAAACCACAAGACAAGCCAACTACCAGGACTTAATCTTTTAACTTTGTCTGAAAACGTAAATTAGCTTGATTCCACATTCGTAATAATGGGTAATCTGGGAATGAACACGGTAAGTCAGATGGGCTGTAAACAACAAAAATAGCGCTAGCCGCCCTCATAAAGAGGTTCCATGTCCGAGAATATACCCACGGACCGTATGAAGATTGATGCTGCCGACCTGGCCATAGGCATGTATGTGGTCGAGCTCGATCGGCCCTGGACAGAAACCAGCTTCCTGTTTCAGGGATTCCGCATCCGTCAAAAACAGGAAATCCTGCTGCTGCAGCAGGTATGCAAGCATGTCTGGGTGGATTCCCGGATCAGCCGCGTCAAGAAATCCCAAGCACCAGAGAGCCCCGCTGCAGCCACCGAACTCCAACCCGTGATTGGCAAAGTCGACTTTACCCAGGAAATAGAACAGGCCTCTCCTGCCTGGAGTGCGGCACACGCTGAGTCACTGCGTATTCTGGAAGCGGTCAAGCTGGGACATGAACTGGATGTGCAGGCCGTCAAGGCTGTGGTGCGAGAATGTGTCGACAGCATCCTGCGCAACCCATCGGCGATGCTCTGGCTGGCCCGTATCAAGAATAGCGATCATTACACCGCCGAGCACTCTCTGAGGGTCGCCATGCTGGCCATCGCCCTTGGCAAGGAGCTGGGTTTGGCCCCTTATCAGCTGGAGCAGATCGGCGTATGCGGTATGTTGCATGATGTCGGCAAGCTCAAGGTGCCCGATGAGATTCTAAACAAGCCAGGCGCCCTCACCGCTGATGAGCTGCGCATCATGCAAGGCCATGCCATCGAGGGCCGCAGGCTGCTGATGAGCAATGAACAGATCACCCCAGCGACCGTTGACGTCGCCTACTCACACCATGAGCGTCTGGACGGCAGGGGTTACCCGCGCGGCCTAGACGCCGGCAAGATTCCCTACTTCGCCAAAATCATTGCCGTTGTAGACGCCTATGACGCCATCAACAGTGATCGGGTCTACAGCAAGGGCAAGTCGAACCTGGAGGCTCTACGCATACTGAATGACGCTGCCAACAGCCATTTTGATGAAGGGATCGTCGGCCACTTTATTCGCCTGATGGGCATATACCCACCCGGTGAAATTGTCGAACTGGCCAACGACGAGGTAGGCATCATCATAGGCTGCGCGCCAGGCAACAAACTCAAACCGAGAATACTCCGCGTACTCAACGCCAATAAGGAACTCTGCAAAGCAGTGGTCATAGATTTGGCCAAAACCAGCGTAGACGCGAGCGGCAAGTCATGCCGCATTCGAGAAATACACAGTAGCGGCGCCTTCGGAATCGATATTGATGCCTATCGGCGCAAAGGCTTGTTGATCCCCACCAATCTGTAAACAAACGACTTCCCATATACCCAGGTCAAACGGCTCTATTTCAAGGCCTTCAAGGGTCCTGAACACAGACAAACAAGTCAGTTCCGATGCCATTACTTATGCATCTTCTGAAACTTCACGTATCTATATGTCCCCCGTCCATCATTCAATGTCGGACATTTTTGTTCTAGGGTTACCCAAGTTAGAGAAACCTAAACAAACATCAGTATTGGGAATTTGATATGGAAGATCCGCAAACCGTCGTAAAAAAAGAGCCTCGCAAAAGCCTGATTGTGCTTTTTGTAATGAGCATCATCAGCATAGTGCTGGGCACCATCATCACACTGGCTACCGGTGGCGATCAGACTGGCATGGGAGGCGGCGCTGGATACGTAATGATCATAGGCGGCTTAATCGCCATGGGCATTTACTTTTACGGCCGCAAAACGGGTCGGCCCTGAGCATGGGGCGGCTTTCCCCGCCTATATAGCTAACCGTCAGTCACTGAGCCATATAAAAGATATTTTGCACTGTAGAGCGGCCTGCAAAGACCGCTCAGCGCCCTACCCCGAGGTTGTCGCCTACGGCCTACTGCAGTTGCTGATTACGCGCACGCGGTCCAGGCAATACTCCGTTAACCGCACCGGATGACAACAGCCGAGAACTGGTAATGCCGGCGATCTCGTAGCTGCGGTCGGTCGTGGTATTGATCACCTGCTCAACCAACGCTACCACCAGCATTCCAACCAGCCCGCCACCGCCGCTATTGTTGTTACTCTGCTCCGTACTGGATGCCGTAGCCTGTCCCTTCCACAAAAGCTGCCCGGTGCGACCGTCGACCAATGACGCATCAGCGGTTACGCGGGTATCACTGGCCAGGAGCTGGAAGCTGGTGCCGTACTGAGTGATCTTGATGTACATCACCGAATCAGCGCCAAACACCTCACTGAGACGCTCCAGGGGCAAGGCATGAATCTCTTCGGGATTGTTCAGACCGTTCTCACGGAAGGTCTCCTCAACAACCGCTACGGGAAAAACGTAGTAGCCCGATTCTGCCAACGGCATGCTTACATGGGTCAAGAAGCTGTAGCTGGCAGATACGTCCAGGGTCTGGTTGACCGGCGGCAACACCAGAATGGAGCGCGGGTTGCTCGCGCGGAACGCGGTGTAGTCATAGGGCGTGGTCGTTACGCAGCCAGTCAGCAACGCGCTCAACAACACCAGAGCACCCAGTTTGATAGATAACCTCATAGGGAAGCCTCCGGCTGCGATTTCATCACGTAATCCACAAAGTGACCTGATTCAGGAAACAGCTGCTTTTCCAACGCGAACTGTTCCTGCGCTTCGGACTCACGGCCGGTATTGAAATACAGCATACCCAGATGTGCATGCAGCCCCGGCGGCACGCTTTGACCCTGTGCCTGAGCACGAGCCACGATGGCTTCCATCGCGCTGATCTGCGGGTCGTAGTTGGTCACACCGTTTTTATGATGCTGATAGAGCACTGGTTGGTAATTGCCCCAGTAGTAAAGCGGCGGGCTTACGGGTGCACAGGCGCCCAACAGGCAGACACACCCGAGGAGTGCCCCTTTCAGGAGAATCGACTTCATAACAATTCCTTTTGTTAACTTACTTGCTGGAAGGATTCCAGGCGCCCGACTCCACACCCCGTACCAGGTTGTTGACGGCCTCACGGATGGCCAGATCAAGCACCTTGCCGTTCAGGGTCGCATCGTAACCGGCAGTACCACCAAAGCCGATCACCTCACGATTGGACAGGCTGTACTCGCCCGCGCCCTGGGCAGAATAAACAACCTCGGAAGTGCCCACGTTAACCACGTTCAGGCTCACCTTGGCGTACGCCACCTGTTCCATGCCCCGGCCCAGAATGCCGAACAACTGCTGATCGCCCACGTTCTTGCGGCCGAACTCGGTTACATCGCCCGTAATCACAAAGGAAGCACCCTTGATCTGCTGGGCAGCGCCGCTGTAGGCCGCTTCGGCCTGCAATTGAGCCATGTTGGTTCGCTCAAGCACATTGAAACGGTTGGTCTGCTGCAGGTGTGAGACCAGAGTGGTCTTGGCCTGGTTACCCAGACGGTCCACACCGTCGGAGAAAATGCCGCGCTGATAGCTTGAACGATTATCGAACTGCCCCACCGCAATCAGAGAACGTTCGCCCTGGTACGCAGTGCCGTAGCTGGCGACTTTAGGGACTTCCAAGGTGCGGGAGGTTTCAGTGGCGCAGCCACCAAGAAAGAACAGAGCTGCAAGGGCAACTGGCAACGCGGATTTGTTGATCACCTAGACGATTCCTTTCTGTGATTAGGAGAATAAGAGCGCGATAGTAGCAGTTGCGCAAGGCAGCGGGAATTGAAAGTCGTATGGTAAATCGGCCAACACTGGGCTGATGAAATAGCACCTTGGTTGGCAGCAATTCGCAACAGCCTTACGCCGGCTGAGAGCTTTTCGGCATACCCAGATCCGCCAATACCGTCTCCACTGCAGCTAACGCACCTTCCATATAGCCGCCCTGCTCAACCGCTGCCTCGCTACCAATGAAATGCACGCGATCTGCCCACGGCTTTGCCAACGTGAAGCCTGAATCCAGTGATCCGTGCTCTCCCAATGAAACACGGTCCTGTTCTGTTGCCGTATAGGGATCCGTCGCCCAGTCGTAAAGGGAATCATCTATTGGCGCTGCCGCCTGCTCACCAAACAAACGTACAAGCTGGGCACGGCAGGCAGCTTTAAGCTCAGGTGCACTCAGGGTTGCCCGTTGAGCGGCATTAACGCCGAGAAAACCAAACAACGCGGCGCCCCTTTCATTGCACGCGTCATGAATTTCAGCCAAAGGGCCAATACGACTGAAGCCATCGCCCGATAGCCCCGTCTCACGCCAGAACGGCTCGGCATAGCGGGCAACATATTTAGCATGGGCAGCCATCCAGGTCGGCACAGCCATCAGCCTCTGCAAGTCATGCTTGGGCAGCGATGGGCTGAATTGAATAGCTGCTGCCAACCGGGGCGGCAACGCCAACCAAACATGCGAATAGCGCGGCAGTTGGTCTGGCGTGTCAGCAAACACAAGGCTTACTGCCTGTTCATCCAGATGCACAGCCTGCAACGCAGCATTCAGGTACAGATGTTCTGGCGGTATTAAGCTCTCGAGTGCCCGCACCAGTTGACCGGTTCCGCCCTCGACACGCATGGACGTATTACCCGGCAAATACCCAGCGCCGCGCACAGCACCCGCAGCCCGGTCCTCCAGCATGGTGGCTCCGGCGGTATATTGTTCAAACACCGGCAAACCCAACTCGGACACCAGATTATGCATACGCAGCTGAAAATCCGGCCAGAACCACGACGGCCCAAGATCAAAGCCACCTGACTCGGTTGAATGAATGCGGCCACCTAGCCGATTGCGCGCCTCAAAAATATCAAATGCAATGCCCAGCTTACCCAACCGGTAGGCCGCATACAGCCCCGCCAAGCCGCCACCAATAATGGCAATTCTTGTTTCAGTCATGGGTAACCTCAGAAGAGAAAAAGCAAGTCTATGGCTGACCGCCAATAAAGCTGGGCATGCCTCACTTTGCCGCGCAGCATAGATCCAAATGCAAGTGATGAGAACTAAAAGGGGCGTCCAGCGGTCGGCTCAATGTCACAAAATCAGACAACGGCATGACCACAGTGTAAATCTATGTAAAGTTACATTTACGATGCAGTTTTTATCTTCAATTTGCTGTCTTATGAATAATCCCCGCGCTGCAGGACGCATCCGAAGCCGGAAAGAATGTGGTCTGCCCAAGCGAGACAACCAAATGAACATACTTCGTAGTATCGCCCTGGCGGGCATTTCGACCCTGTTGCTGGTTGGCTGCGCCAATAGCCCCTATGCCAGCCCCTACGACTCTGCGAATCAGCGCTATGGCCAGCAGGCATATCAAACGCAGCCTCGGGTAATCGTCGTGCAGCCAAAACGGCAGAGCTATGGTCAATCCTCAGGCATCTATATCCAGCAGGGCCAGGTTCAGCGATATGACTACTACCCTGGCCTACATCAGCAGCCGAGGCACAACCAGCAGTGGTCGCAGCAACATCAATACCCCAGGCATGGCCAGCAGCACCGGCAAGATCGGTACGACCGTCATGACAAGTACGACCGGCATAACCGGTACGACGACCACCGTGATCGCAACAGATACGACCAGCACGGCGGTCGCTGGTCTGAGCACCAGCGACCCGACCAACGCCGCAATGATCAATACCAACGCCCGGACTACCGCGCTCAACAGGAGCGGTACAAAGAGCAGCGTAACCAGGAGCGTGAGAATTGGGAACGGAACCGCGACCGCATGCTCGACAATTCCCGGCAGCAGCAGTACCAAAAGGATCCACGGCAAAATCAGAATCGTAACTACGGCAGCGGTATTCGCCAGCAGCGTTCGGAGCGTTATTGAGCAGCAGTTCAAGACGCCATCTCACAGAAAACCCGCTAACGCGGGTTTTCTGGTTTTTGAGACTTAATCCATGCCCATACAGTTGGCGTAATAGGTCGTAGTGGCCGGCCAGTCGGAAAAGATACCGATCACACCCACGTCCCGAGCCAGCACGTCAATCACGTTCATGACATCACCGTCATTGTTGATAGCATCGGTCACGGTCTGGTAGTACCAACCGCCACCCTTGCCCAGCGGCCCGCTGCGCTCTACAGTCCAGGCAATCATGTCCAGGCCGGCGGCACGGGCGTTCTTGGCATACTCTGACGGCACTATCTTCTGTTGGTCATTGAGGGTGAGCATCTTCCAAATAGCTGGCCCGATAATATTCACGCCCTGGGTCTTCAGGTTTTCCATATAGGCCAGCGAGGATGTCTCCGGGGTAATGGTCTCCTGGTCCAGGAACATTGCCTGCCGGCCAAAGTCAGGCATCTCGTTCACCCAGAAGAGCACATCGTCCAACAGAAACGACTGGGCCCGGACATTCCGTGGTGCGACGCCAGCATCGACATAATCCTGAATCATCTGGCGCGCGTAATCCTGCTGGGTGTAATCATCCTGGTAAGGCATGTCTACCACAGGGGTCTTCAGTTCCGGCGCCATCTTCACACCCAGCGCCTTGAAGAGTTCGATGCTTTCCCGGTGGCTTAACAGCGTGCCCCGGCTGGCGTAAAGGTCGGTGCGCCAGTTGGCCGTGCCACCCACGAACTCCTCCGGCGTAATCGCCATGGGGTTGAAGGCGTCCATCTTGCCTTTCAGCGATTTGAACTCTTTCAGCGTGATATCACTGGTACGGCACTCTGCCCTGGCTGGCAGGCCAGACGCCGGATCCGCAGGCATAAAAGGCTGGGTGCATTTGGCGTTCAATTCGGGGATGGTGACAATATTGGTGGTGGTGTGCAGATCATTCTGGGCATGGCGGCAGACCAGCTCGCGGTCGGCAGTAAAGGCCACGTCGCATTCCACAATACCGGCGCCCATGCGAGCGGCTGCCACATAGGACTCCAGAGTATGCTCCGGGAACTGCAGCGGCGCGCCCCGGTGCCCGATGGAGAAATCAGTCCGACTTAGCCGCCCCACGTCACAGCGCTTGAGCCTCTCCTTGAGGGGACCATCATCCATGTCGTCCACCAGCCATGCCGGACGTGGGCCCAACTGCACAGCAGGTTGGCCGTGATTCAGATCTTTGGCTCTATTCTGATCCCGGATAGCGGTGGCGCAACCCGATAGTACGAATAAGCTTGCCAACAGGATCGCTAGACCTGATCTGAATGATGTCATGGTTTGCTCCTGGCAAGGGCCAAGTGGGAAGTCCTCAATCAGTATCTACGAGCCAATCGCTACTCTGCCCCAATTACATCCAACCGCTCAGCACAACGCAAGGCCTCAGCGTCAAGCCTGGTATTGTCCCGCCCGGATATCTGACATAACCTCGCCTACAACAAAACCACCACCGGTAATCAGAATGAAAAAAGCCATTTACGGAGCGCTCCTGCTCGGATCAAGTCTCTTGCTCAGCGCCTGCTCAAGCGGGCCATCAGAAAACGACGTCAAGGCCCTGCTGGAAGCCCAGATGAATCAGATGTCCACGATGATGGGAGAGATCGGCGGCGAAAGCATGTCCGGCATGCTGAAAGTCGACATCCACGCCGTCACCATCCATAGCTGCGAAGAACAGCGCACCAATGTCTACCTCTGCGATGTAGACGTGGATGCAACCAGGCCGATTGCCGGCCGCTCTGTGCAACGCTCGGAGATATTAATGGCTAAATCCAATGACGGCTGGGTGCCAGCGCAGTAACGCAAGACCTCATATTTAAAAGTTGGCCTAGACCCCAAAATACCGCTCCATCCGCACCTGCGTCGCTAGGTGCGGTCTGCCGGGTTCGCTTGAACTTCACCAGTCGGATATGTCGAGGTCATCGACACGACACTTCGTCATGTCGAAATAGTGCTAGAAAATCGACATGAAAAACGACCTGGGTACAGATGATCCCGCGCCGACAGTCCTTGCCCTACTCGATTGACACCCCCTACCCAACCGATACACTCGCTTGAGACGGAGATGTCATTACATGAATTACTACATCGAACGTGCGGACGAGCTCTTTGCTGCCTACCAGGCCGTAGACCCGGAGGTCGTTCATTCTGCCTGGCGTCACCTTTTACCAGCCCAACCAGGCCTTGCTTGCGATATCGGCGCGGGATCAGGACGGGACGCATGCTGGCTCGCCAAGCTGGGCTGGACCGTCACAGCCGTAGAACCCAGCGAGAAACTGCGACAGCTGGGCCAAGCTCACACCACAGTGCAACACTGCAAACCCGGCTCGGTAACCTGGCTGGATGACGCCCTCCCCGACCTGAAACGCCTACGCTCGCTGGACCAGCGATTTCAACTGATCCTGATCAGCGCCGTGTGGATGCACCTGCGCCCTGACCAGCACGAGCGCGCCATGCGCATCGTCAGCGACCTGTTGGCACCGGGCGGCATTCTGGTGATCTCACTGCGTATCGGCGAAGACAAGGAAGAGCGCTTCCACCCAGTCACAGCCCAGCAAGTCCAGATGCTCGCTCAAGGCCGCGCCCTCGTCCCAAAAGTTATTACCCGGCAACCTGACGTCACCCGCCCAGTCATCGAGTGGGACTGCATGGCTTTTGTGTTGCCAAACGATCGTATTTAATGTTCATCTGACCCCATTACTCCCTCCGAACAAGGGTCTTGAATAACCTTGGTTCTGGTGTGGGTCAGTTGATGCGGTGAGCCAAGTGCCCGGAATATTTTCAGCGCTGAGAAGGCATCATTAGCCGCGTACAGCAGCTGAGATTTCTGCAGTGGGCGCATTGCCCAGTTCGAAGTAGTCACCGATTTAGATTTTTTCAGATTCTGACCCAGCACCACGGCAACAGCGGCTTTGGCGCCTAGACGTTGTCGATACCCGAGCGCGCGCAGTGGTTGAGTCAGTTCTACGTCGCCTTGGAGCAGAACCCCGAACTTCCGTCTCAGGTGAGCGCGATCCGACTTCAAGCCAAATCCGACCTTGATGATATCCTTTGAGCCAAGAACGGCTTTCAGAAATTCAATAGGTGGGTTCGTGCCTATAGGGACGATATAAGCCCGGTCATCCAGGGCGATCTGCACAACGTCTGGCCCGTGGTTCTTTCCTCCCTTGATGAATACCGGTTTCGACTCGGTATCGAAGCCGACCACGCCTGCGGCCTGAATTAACGCAAGCGCGTCTTTAAATTGCTCAGGTGATTCAAGGAGGACGATCTGATTAAGTTGCAGTCCTTCAAAAGCAGGTAGCAGGGCGATTTCTTCTTTTGTTGGATGGGGCTTGAGGGTGCTCTTCCTGGAGCCGCTGGCGCTCATATTGACATCTTTTTCCATTTCAAACCCTGTGCTCAGTAAGTCCTTAATCAGGCCTTGGCCAGCGCTCTGACGACCCTGCGGGGAGGGGTAGCTTTTCGTCGCGAACGGCCGGACACGTAGCTCGGGTGGGCGTGTCATAGATGGTACGAGCCATAAAGTCTCCTTCCGTACTACGATGCTACGATAGGGAAGTAGCCCCTCGCCATAACTGTCAATTGATTGCTGCTCTATTACCAGGGACCGCCCAATGGGCTCGCGACAATCGCTGAGTCTCGTGATCTACATATTCAGCTTTGCGGTAATAGCCCGAAACTCCTCGCGCACCTCGTCATTCTGAAACTCATGTACATCCGGCATCTGAATCGAAATCAGATGTTCGAAGGTATTGCTCCCCTCTCTGATCATGCTGACCACAGCCGAACTGAGCGATACGGTGTTGTACGTATTATTGGCAACGTTCATTTCACGCAGCGTCACTTCGAGGCCATTGCTGACCTTTTTGCGCTGGCTCTTTAACTGTCCCGAGTAGAGATCAATCACCTCGATGGTCAGCTTGTTTGAACGGATGTTGTTTTCGAGGGTGGCCACACCGGTACCGACATTCACAAGTTCACGGGATTCCTTGATGTTGGCTTGAGCGGTTTGGCGGTACTCCTCAAGCTTTGGAAGATATTTTTCGTCCACCTGTTTTACGAAATTCTCCTGCATGGCGGCAATGATTCGGTGCAGCATCACGACCATGCCGTAATACTTCTTGGCATGGGCAAGATTTTCTCCAGACTCTTGAGTCAGTTCGGCCAGCTGATTGGTCATATCCTTGATCGAATTGAAAACGACAGACATGGTTACGATGTCATCCCCGATAACGGATGCCATCATGACTTCAAGCTGGTCACTGTTCAGTTCGACTCCAATCGCGTTGAGCGCCTTGCTCATCTGCACGATTGTGTTCGCCTTTTCTTCTTCAAGATTGGCGATGTTTTGCTGAGTTGTTTCGATCAGAGCGTCATAATCTGCGCGGGATACAGCAACGAACCTTTTCAAGGTTTCGCCAGGCACCAGTTTCGCCCGCAGGCTGGGATCCTCGCGGCTGGCCAGGATCCGTTCGGCCCGATACTCCGTAAGCCGGTTCCGTTCACTTTCCAGATCATCTTCCAGCTTGCGATACTGATCTCTCAGGCCAGTTATCAGATCGGATTCAAAAACCTCTATAGCCTCTTGAACCAGATTATCCAGATCCTCGTTTGCGGAGCGCTGATCACGGCCCAGCATCTTTGAGCTTTCGAGCGTAGGAATCTCATCATGAACAATCAAGGCATCTTCCAGCGCAGCAAGCGCCCCTCGGGTGTCAAAAGAGAGCACTTGATCTCTGGTTATGCCTTCCGCACTGGCTGCTCCGCCAGTCAGGAGCGTAACGGCAAGAAGCATGAGGGCTGTAAATTTTGATCTTAGATGGAAGTTAATACTGCCGCCACCAGCGGGCGTTTGCATCTGGCGAGCGGGCTGATCGCTTAAAAGGGGTTCATGCTGGATCTTACCGATGGTAGGTCTGAATAGCATCTCAACTTCCTGTTCCGAAACGACTTCATCGGAGAGCCAAGCAGGTCAAGGGCCTGCCTCTGACGTCCTGTCGCACTGGTTATTAGAATAATCTCACGATCATGATGCGATACATCTAGGTCGAGTGAAAAGCTCAATTTCCTGCAGCCCTCCTCCGCGAGGTTACGTACTCAAACAGAAATCAACGTTCTGTAATCAGATGCGGGGCTTGTTGTCTGCCTGCGAGTAACACGGGCAACAAGCAAGCCTTTGCGCCCAAACGTGTAAGTCAAAATTATCAAACTCACATTGATTCTCATCTGACCCTAATTATTGATGTAGCTACTTTCGGCCGCCTCAGGTACTAGAAAGCACCCGAAGGCAAACCTAACTTCATTAACGCAACTGCTCGCCAATCATTGATTGCCTTGTCGATAGCAATCTTGTCCCCTAGCTGAGCTAAATCAATTGCTTTCGCAAAACAGCGATAGCCGGGAAGGTCGTGATCATTGACCTCACCATCTTCCGGATAGTCGATAGCAGGCCAAACATTTCCGTACCAGTTGCAGGGCTTGGGTGCTGGCGTGTCACATACTACTACTGACAGCATTAGTTCGCTGCGGGTCTGCTCTACAGGCTTGTCGCTAAATTCGCCAGTAAACTTGTCGAATCCGGTATCGCTTCGGACCCAGGCCCCGAACATTAAGTCTCCAGGACGATGATCGTCCCAAGGTGCATCTTGGCCTTTTTTTTTCAGCCAAATGGCTGACAAATCATAAAAGGGCAAGTATCGCTTGCCGCTGTGGCATTGGTTCTCAAGTCCGCCCAAGCCTTGCGGCAGTGAGTAAACATACTCATGGTGATAGTGCGTCGCGTGCAGCTGTTCACGTACAAAACCCAGCAGCTCAAACATGCGTTGTTGATAATCGGCCAGCAACCGATAGGCACTACGTACGTCTAGCAGCGCCTTTTCAAGTGTCTCTGTCATTTAATGCTCCATGCGGAAAATGCACCAGGGTGAGTCTCAAGCGCGCGTGGCGGAAGATCGCGAAGCCAGCGCATGGCGTGAGTACGCAAACCATGCCATGCATAGCACTTGGCGATATCATCAAGAAGGCGGAAACAACCAGGAGGCGACTCCGGCGACAGATTTGTCTCTAACGCTTGATAAAGTTGCTGCCAGCTGCGGCAAACCAGCTTGAATCGCACTCCGCTCCCCTCGGGAAGTCTTACGAGCATATCGCGAAGAAGGCGGCTAACTTCCATATGACCATAGTTTTCCAAGCCACCCAGCGTTAGCACGATGCACTGCTGCGGCAGCACATTCTGATGCCAACCGGACACCAGCTCATTAGCCAACTGATCGGCGCATTGTTGCCGCCGGTAGTCATGTCTTTTGGCTTCAACCAGCACTGAGACTTGTGCATCTTGAACCAATAGGTCAGGTTCGACTCGGGTGCCGTCCGCCTTGAACCACGAGGGCCAATAGTCGATGTTGTGAAGCGGACCAAAAGGCTCATTAAGCAAATCAGAGAATACTGCTGAAAATAAGTCGTCAGGGAGATAGGCTAGCCGCTCAAACACGCTAGCCGTCAAAACATCTTCAGCGCCGTCAGCTGCATCCAGCGCGTAATGCTGACTCTCTAAGCCACTGCCACGCTTCTTTCCTGCAAAAACTGCATTAAGCATAAAAAGTCCTTTTTAATCTGCCGCGTCATGGCCAATGATTGAAACGCCCTTTGGTTCTTCAATTTTGAGTTGCACTTTTCCGCGTTTTGCATTGACCACGCGAAGAGTAATTCCATCGGAGAGCAAATTACCCAAGCTTTCTTGTGGGAACTGTTCCTTGTCAAACATCAGCCTCAGTTCTCCTCCCGTACGATGCCAGTATACTTCAGAAAAATTACTATCGCGTGCGAAGAGAACAATAGCGAGTACTAATGAAGCTATCGAGTAAAAAAATGCATTAAAAACCACTACTAGGAGATGGATTATTTCATCTCTAGTCAGCGGTTCGAGACTTATTTTAAACTCATATATATCCCAAACAGAATTCCAAGCTATAACTCCAGCGCCTATCATGCATACAAAGAATGAACTCTTGAATAGAAGAATCGACGCAGTTGGTTTGGCTCGCTTTATATTCCCTGCCAACCACGTCTTAAACTCAAGTCTACGATCTTCACCTGCTGAACCGTAAGACCATGCTACAGCTAACACTGCTGCCATCGCAGCCAAGGTATCCCATCCCATTAGTCTCTCCTTTGCTGATCAACCGATTGGCTTTAACCTGCGAAAGTATTTTGGCGATATGCTTTTGGTTTACTAGCTAATCCTCACTGAAGTAATCCGTATCCAGCTGTCTGACCTCATAGACCTGCTTTACGCTACAACCCAAGTTGTTTTCCACCATCAGGCGTGCCAGTTCAACGCCATCGATCAGCACCACCTTGATATCCAGTCCCAGAGCCGCCTCGCGGGCGCCGGCGGAGAAGTCTGAGGTGGTGATGAATACGCCTTTGCGGGCGCGCTGGCGGGTCAGGGCGCCGATAAATTTGTCGATCTCTGGACGGTGAACGGTGTTGGCCCAGCGTTTGGCTTGCAGGTAGATGACGTCGAGCCCAAGTTTGTCTTCCTTGATGATGCCGTCGATACCGTCATCGGATGTAGCCTGGGTGGCGCTACCAGCTTCCTTGCGGGAGCCGCCGTAGCCCATGGCGATCATCAGATCGACCACTACCTGCTCAAAAAAGCTGGGCGTGGCCATGCGGACCTGCGCCAGCAGTTCATCTGCCAAGGACTGCATCATGGCCTGATGGGCGCTGGTCATTTGTTCGTCGGGGGTAGCTTGCTCGCCGGGTTCAGCGGACTCCGGCTGTTCTGCAGCTACCGAATTGGCCGTAGGATTAGGCGCATGAAAGTCTACAAACTCCGGATAACGCTTGAGCCAGCTGACGGTAATACGCTCCGGACCGCTAGCCAAGGCCTCTAGTCCGCGTTCGGTAATCTGCACCATGCCTTTGGTCGGAATACTTAGCAAACCAGCCTTGTTCAGGTAGGTGCGCGCCCAGCCTACCCGGTTATTGATCACCGTCTGCTTGCCCGAAGGCAACCGCTCCAGCCGCTCGGCCTCGCTCAACTGAAAGCTATCGGTTACCTGCTCACGCAGGGCACTCAAGGCCAACGGCATACCGTCTGCCACCGTCGCCAGAACCGGGCGCATCACACTCTGAAAATCCGGAATTGCCATTGCACTACTCCCTGTACCCACACCCTGCCCCGACGGTTCAATCAATCAGACCCATTTCATTCACCCATGCGGTCAAGCCGACGCCTTACGCCCCCGCTTGACCTTGGGCGCTGCCGCCCGCTGCGCCTTAATGCGTTCCAGCAACACACTGGCCGGCTCATCATTCGAGTCCTGCGATACCAGCTCACCGCGAAACGCTTTGGCCAGAATGCTTTCGGTCAGGCGATCAATCCGTGTTTGTGCGGTTCTGACTCGGGCTTCCAGTTGGTCGGCGAAGGCGAAAAGTTGCTCGACGCGGTGGACGATTTCGGTTTGTTCTTCCACCGGAGGCAATGCAATAAAGGTCTGATAAACAGATTTTGTGTTAATCACCCCTTGTGCACCACCAACAGTCTGCTCTAACAGATTTCTCTGTACTTCTGGAGACTGGAAGTAAATATTCAGATAACTCGAAAGATTTTCTTTTGGTCTAGCGAAAACAATATTTGCGCAGTTAACTTCTTCGAATATTTTTGGCAATACGCAAGAGTCACCGCGGTTTGCTCCGACTCTCACTACAAGAAGATCACCAGCTCTAAGCTTTGATTTTTTCAATGACTCATGAAACTCAGGCGTTATGTGGGTTCTACCCCGTTACTGCGGACACTTTTGAAAAGAGGCACAATGTGCCAAAG
>NZ_CAXBOV010000037.1:0-23774 GCF_963977355.1 uncultured Halopseudomonas sp.
ATACACCCTAAGGCACTACCCCCTCAAGATAGCGTGTCTACCAATTCCACCACTTCCGCAAAACTGTTGGCTTATTCGACCGGAGGTACATCATCCGTCGTTTCTGCCTGAGGAGCCTGCTCTTGCAGAGCAGGTACATCTTCTTCAAGTACCGGAACATCTTCTTCGATGCCCTGCGGCGCAACATCGCGCTGCATTGCTGGAGCAGGCAAACCTGCATCACGAATCACGTCCGCCTTGTTGCTGGCATAAAAAGCCAGGCCAAGCGAGGTGACGAAGAATACAGCGGCCAACACAGCTGTCAAGCGGCTGAGAAAAGTTGCCGACCCCTGGCTACCAAAAACAGTGCCCGAAGCGCCGGAACCGAAGGACGCGCCTGTTTCAGCACCCTTGCCCTGCTGGATCAGCACTAGGCCGACCAGCGCAAGCGCTGCCATCAGGTGAATAACCACTACCACGGTCTCAATCATTACACTCGTCCTGCGGCACGTGCTATCGCACCAAATTCATCTGCGTTGAGGGAAGCCCCACCTACCAGCCCCCCATCGATATCCGGCATGGCGAAAAGTGCTTCGGCGTTATCCGCCTTGACGCTGCCGCCGTAAACAATCTGTACCAGCCGCGCCTGCTCATCGTCGAGCATCGCAAGCCGTGCCCGGATCATCGCGTGCACATCCTGAGCCTGGTCGGGCTCGGCTGTCAATCCGGTACCTATTGCCCAAACCGGCTCGTAAGCCACTACCCCTTGGGCCAGACCTCCGACGCCAAAGGCATCAAGGATCACTTTCAACTGCGTTCCTACCACTTCGGCTGTCTGGCCGGCGTCTCGCTGCTCGAGCGTCTCGCCTACACAGAGTACCGGGCGCAACCCGCAGGCCAATGCTGCGGCAAACTTCTTGCGCACTACCTCGTCCGTCTCACCGAACAGACTACGACGTTCAGAGTGACCCACGAGTACAAATTCACATCCCGCGTCTCGCAACTGCGCTGCGGATATCTCACCAGTCAAGGCACCAGGCTCAGCCTGATGCGCACAGCTTTGGCCGCCAACATACAGCGGGGAGCCCGACAGCCTCTCTAGGCAATGCTGAATGTACAATGACGGCGGAGCAACCATGAGATCAACGTTATCTGGCCAGTCCTGCTGATTCAGCCCTTCAAGAAGGCTGTCAACGGATTGCCGAGTCCCATGCATTTTCCAGTTACCGGCGACGAGCAGACGACGCATCCTCAACCTCTCAGTTCGAGCGGGCGCCAATGTTAACCAAGTTGCCCCACTGACACAACCGCATTTTCAATATCGTGACGGGTCAGGCAAACAACGCCCGGACTTCTGCCGCAAGGGTTTCCGCCTCGGCTGAAACCAGCACCTCATCCTGACCCTCTACCATCACGCGGATTACCGGCTCAGTGCCGGATAGACGCAAGAGCACGCGGCCGCTGGCTCCCAAGCGATCCTCTGCTGCACTCACTGCGGATTTCAGACCCGGATCCGCCAGGGGCGAAGCCGTACCCCGCGCATAGCGCACGTTGATCAACACCTGGGGACATTTGTGCATGCCCTGTCGAGCCTCAGAAAGGGTCTGCCCTGAGCTCTGCAACGCCCTGAGAACCTGTAACGCGGCAATAATGCCATCACCGGTACTGCTGTGATGCAGACAAACGATATGACCCGAGGCTTCTCCCCCAAGAACCCATTCACGCTCACGCAGCTCGGCCATGACGTAGCGGTCCCCAACCTTGGCTCGCACGAAGTCGATCCCCTTGTCGCGTAGCGCCAGCTCCAGGCCGAGATTGCTCATCAGGGTGCCGACTACCCCGCCACCCAATGCATTACGCTTCTGCAACTCAATGGCAAGGATGTATAACAACTCGTCGCCATCAACTTCGACCCCGAGGTTGTCGACCATCAGTACGCGGTCGCCATCACCATCCAGGGCTATGCCCAGGTCCGCTCCGCGTGACAGCACCTCAGTGCGCAGCGCTCTGAGATCGGTAGAACCCACACCGTCATTGATATTTATGCCGTTGGGCGATGCCCCGATCAGGAAGACCTCCGCCCCGAGCTCTCGGAATACACTGGGAGCCACCTTGTAGGTAGCACCGTTGGCACAATCAAGCACGATCTTCAGCCCCTTGAAACTCGAGCTGGTTGGCACACTGCTTTTACAGAATTCGATATAACGGCCAGATGCGTCCTCGACCCGGAAAACCTTACCCAAAGAAGCTGAATCGACTACCTCCATTGGCGCGTCAACCAGGCGCTCGATTTCCAGCTCCAGATCGTCGGGTAGTTTGCTGCCCCCTTCGGAAAAAAACTTGATGCCGTTGTCATAGTAGGGATTGTGCGATGCACTGATGACAATGCCTGCATTCGCCTGAAAGGTCCGGGTCAAGTAGGCAATGGCTGGCGTTGGCATAGGGCCCAGCAACTGAACGTGGGCGCCAGCCGCTGAAAGCCCCGCTTCCAGCGCTGACTCGAACATGTAGCCGGAGATACGCGTGTCCTTGCCGATCATTACCCGGCACTCACCTTTTTTCCTGAACGCAGTACCGACTGCCCAGCCGAGCTTCAAAATGAATTCCGGGGTAATGGGGGCAATGCCTACCTGTCCGCGAATGCCATCCGTACCGAAATATTTTTTTTCCATGTGCGCAAAGTCCTGGTGGAATTCTGTGTTTGGGAGGCCCTGTTATTTATCCAGAGGCTAGCTGATTGTGTTCTCGCCTGCGGCCAAAACCGCCTCTGTCATTCTCAGGGCATCTACCGTCTGAGCCACGTCGTGCACGCGAATAATCCGCGCACCGGCCTGGACTGCCAGCACTGCCAGGGCCAGACCACCGGACAGCCTTTGATCTACAGGTCGATTCAACAACTGACCAATCATGCTCTTGCGTGAAACACCAACCAACAGTGGCAGGCCCTTTGGCAGCAAACGCTGCATACCGGCAAACAACTGCAGATTGTGTTCCAGCGTCTTGCCAAATCCGAACCCGGGATCAAGCAACACTTTGCCAGCAGGTATTCCAGCCTGCGCGCAAGCGGCCACTCGATCAACCAGAAAGGCACTGACTTCATCAAGGATCGATGTATAGGAGGGCGCCTGCTGCATGGACTGCGGGTCTCCCTGCATATGCATCAGACAGACCGGAAGCCCGGTTTGCGCTGCAGCCTCCAAAGCGCCAGTGCGCTGCAATGCACGCACGTCATTGATCAGACCGGCGCCGACAGCGGCCGAGCCAGTCATAACCTGAGGGGTGCTGGTATCCACGGAAACGATGGTGTCGAATCGCTGCTTGATGGCCTCAACCACCGGCACCACACGCTCGACTTCCTGTTCGGCACTGACCGGATCAGCGCCTGGCCGAGTGGACTCACCACCTACATCGATCAGCGTGGCGCCTTCAACGAGCATCTGTTCGACCCGGCGCAGGGCCTGATCGAGGTGCACGAAACGTCCACCGTCAGAGAAGGAATCAGGGGTGACATTGAGAATGCCCATGACATGGGCATGGGCAAGATCAAGTTCCCGATCGCCGCAGGGCAACCGGGAACCGGGTTTTACGCTAGGCATATCCGGATCAAAGCTCTCCTGCCGGACCACCAATTATGCTGTCGCCGCGCTTGTCGGAGGGCTCTTCCTCGGATGACGGACCAGCAGCAGCACCGGGGCCTGCATTGTCGTCCGAGTTCCAGTCCTTGGGCTCACGCGCCGGCTTGCCGGTCATGATGTCCTGGATCTGGTCCGCATCAATGGTTTCGAACTTCATCAATGCCTGCGCCATAAGATCAAGCTTGTCCCGATTATCCTTGAGCAACTGCTGAGCCGTGGCGTAACAATCGTCGATGATCCGGCGCACTTCCTGGTCAATTTGCTTGGCGGTCTCACCGGAAATACCGCTGGCAGCACCTCCGCCCTGACGCCCCAGATAACCCTGATCTTCATCTTCACCATACATCAAGGGGCCGAGCTTTTCGGACAGACCCCACTTGGTAACCATGTTCTTGGCCAGCTGGGTAGCGCGCTGAATATCGTTGGACGCACCAGTCGTGACGCCATCGAAGCCCAGGGTCATTTCTTCAGCAATCCGACCACCAAACAGCGAGCAGATCTGGCTGGTCAACGCCCGCTTGGACAGACTGTAACGATCCTCCTCAGGAAGGAACATGGTTACACCAAGGGCGCGGCCACGGGGAATGATCGATACCTTGTAAACCGGATCGTGCTCAGGCACCAGGCGACCGATAATGGCGTGACCGGACTCGTGATATGCGGTGTTGAGCTTTTCCTTGTCGGACATGACCATGGATTTGCGCTCGGCGCCCATCATGATCTTGTCCTTGGCCATCTCCATCTCTTTCATCTCGACCAGACGCTTGCCGGCACGGGCTGCAAAGAGCGAAGCCTCGTTGACCAGGTTGGCCAGGTCAGCACCGGAGAAGCCGGGGGTACCACGGGCAATATTACCCGGTACCACATCATCGCCCAAAGGCACCTTGCGCATGTGCACCTTGAGAATCTGTTCGCGTCCACGGATATCCGGCAGACCCACCACAACCTGACGGTCAAAACGACCGGGGCGCAGCAATGCTGGATCCAGGACGTCCGGACGGTTGGTGGCGGCTACAACGATAATGCCGTCGTTAGGCTCAAAGCCGTCCATCTCGACCAGCAACTGGTTCAAGGTCTGCTCGCGCTCATCGTGACCACCACCCATACCGGAGCCACGGTGACGACCGACGGCATCGATCTCGTCAATAAAGATGATGCAGGGGGCATGCTTCTTGGCCTGTTCGAACATATCGCGAACACGGCTGGCGCCCACACCCACGAACATCTCGACAAAGTCGGAGCCTGAGATGGTGAAGAAAGGTACCTTGGCTTCGCCGGCAACGGCTTTGGCCAGCAGCGTCTTACCTGTACCAGGCTGACCGACCATCAAAACGCCGCGGGGAATATGACCACCCAGACGCTGGAACTTGCCCGGGTCGCGGAGGAACTCAACCAGTTCGCTGACTTCTTCCTTTGCTTCATCACAGCCGGCGACGTCGGCGAATGTGGTCTTGACCTGATCCTCGGTGAGCATGCGTGCCTTGCTCTTGCCGAAACTCATCGGCCCGCCCTTGCCACCTGCGCCGCCCTGCATCTGACGCATGAAAAACATGAAGATGGCGATAATGATCAGGATCGGGAAGCTGGCGATCAGCAGCTGCGTCCAGATGCTCTGCTGCTCTGGCTGCTTGCCTTCGATCACTACTTGATTTTCCAGCAGGTCACCGATCAGACCGCTGTCCTGAATCGCCGGCCGTACGGTCTTGAACTGACTGCCGTCGCTCTTGATGCCCGTGATCTCGAAGCCATCAACGGTCACCCGCTCGACCTGTCCCTGTTTGACCTGTTCGATGAACTGGGAATAGTTGAGGGAGTTGGTCGTTTCGCTTGGACCACTGAAGTTGTTCATCACCGTTACCAGCACTGCCGCGATGATCAACCACAGGATGAGATTCTTTGCCATGTCATTCAAATTGCTACCCTCTTGCCCAGTTGGCTAGCTAGCCAGGGCCTGACTGAGTCTTAACTGCCTTTGGATACATTACACCAAACTGCCATGCTGCTGCAGAGAACCCAGTGTAACGCTCTGTGTCGCCCGCTTGCCGGGGCAACTCCCTCTTTGTCTGAACGGCCAGAGTCACTCCTGGCCCTTGTAACCTTTACCCAGCAGATAGGTTTCCCGTGACCGACCCCTCGAGGCATCAGGCTTGCGGGTTACTACCTTATCGAAGCGGCTGCGCATCAGCTTGAAATATTCGTCGAAGCCTTCACCGTGAAACACCTTGATCAGGAAATCGCCGCCCGGCTTCAAAACTCTTTCCGCCATATCCAGTGCCAACTCACACAGATAGATAGCCGCCGGCTGATCTACTTCGGGTGTTCCACTCATATTGGGGGCCATATCGGAAATAACAAGGTCAACCGGCTGTTCATCAATGGCAGCAAGGATCGCTTCAAATACGCTGTCCTCGGTAAAATCGCCTTCGATGAAGGTTACATCCGCGATACTGTCCATTGGCAGAATGTCGGACGCAATGATACGGCCCTTCTCTCCGATCAATCGGCTGGCCACCTGCGACCACCCACCGGGCGCTGAACCCAGATCGACTACGGTCATACCGGGCCGGAACAAGCGATCCTTTTCCTGAACCTCAAGGAGCTTGTAGCTGGCTCGGGATCGATATCCATCCTTTTGCGCCTGCTTGACGAAGGGATCATCGAAATGTTCTTTCAGCCAGCCCTTGCTGGTCTTGCTCTGTGCCACGGAATACCCCATGCAGCGAAGCGCGCCGCCTGTTAAACTGCTTCCCGTCTATCTATATGGACAGCAGCGTTGCATTTAAATTCTCATCATTACTGGTAAGCATCCAATCATTATGACCCTCAGCTCAGCTCAGAAGAAAGACTACAAACGAATTGGCCACCATCTCAAGCCCGTGGTCATGGTCAGCGACCAGGGCGCCAGCGAAGGCGTCATCTCTGAGCTTGAACGCGCGCTGACCGATCATGAACTGATCAAGATACGCGTCAGCGTTGCCGATCGCGAAACCAAGCAGGCCCTGATACAGCAGGTATGCAAGGCCACAGGTGCCGAGCTGGTTCAGGTTATTGGCAAGATGGCGATTTTGTTGCGCCCCAACAAGAAAGCCAACCCCAATCTGTCAAACCTGGTTCGCTTCAAGGAGCTCTGAGCTATCAGCCTTCGTCCGGGCGCGGCTGGAGCACCAGCACCAACCCGGCGAAAGCTATAATCAGGTAACCGAAAATCTGCAGATATTCCGTCCCCGGAAACTGCCGTAAGCCCAATACTGCGCCAGCGATTACGATCACCAGCAACAGCAGTTGTGTGCGCAGATCACGCCAGAATCGCTTCCCGAGCGCTACGCCGATCACCAACAACTGCAAGAGTGCGCACACGCCTGCAAAGCCGACCATCAAAGGACGCATGAAATCGGCAATCGCGTTGATCAGCATCGGCGCCATACCGAACTGCTCAAGCGCAGGCATAAGAACGAAGTGGGTAACCCATATTGCACCGACCCACAGGGTCTGGGTCAGTTGCCAGGCGACGCGACCACCATGCAATGTCGGCCGCCCGGCTCCAGCAGTCACTTGTGACTCACCTCGAGAACCTCATACTCGACAACGCCGCCCGGTGTCTTGACCGCGACCACATCACCCACTTCCTTGCCGATAAGTGCGCGGGCAATGGGCGAGCTGACCGAGATCTTGCCGACCTTGATATCCGCCTCGTCGTCACCGACGATCTGGTAGACAACAGACTCGTCCGTATCAACATTGACGATCTCAACGGTGGTGCCGAAGATGACCTTGCCGGTCGGCGGAATGCTGGTCACGTCAATCACCTGGGCGTTTGCCAGGCGACCTTCGATATCCCGAATCCGCGCTTCGACCATGCCCTGCTGCTCGCGGGCCGCATGGTATTCAGCGTTCTCTTTCAGGTCACCCAGTTCACGCGCTTCGGCGATTGCCTGGGTAATCTGTGGGCGCATCGTGCTCTTGAGATGCTTTAGTTCGACTTCCAGGGCCTCGGCGCCCTGCTTGGTCATTGGGTATTTCATATTCAGATTCCTGCGTGCAAGTCCTGGAGGCGGCGAACCGTCTTCTCCGGACCGAATTTCAGTGCCATGCAGATGGCTTCACCACCTGCCAGGGTCGTGGTAGAGCAGACCTTGTGCTGCAGTGCGTTACGACGGATCGAGTAGGAATCGGCCATCGACTGGCGACCTTCGGTGGTATTGATCACCATGCTGATCTCATCATTCTTGATCATGTCGACAATGTGCGGCCGGCCTTCGGTCACCTTGTTAACCCGGCGAACCTGCAAACCTGCGGCGGCAATAACCTTGGCAGTACCGCTAGTAGCCACGATCTCGAAGCCCAGTTCAATCAGCGAACGCGCCACGTCCACCACAAAGGGCTTGTCGTCGTCGCGCACACTCATGAATGCAGTACCACCGCTCGGCAAAATCTCGCCCGCGCCCACCTGGGCCTTGGCAAAGGCCTCGGCGAACGAATCGCCGACACCCATGACCTCACCGGTGGACTTCATTTCTGGCCCAAGTATCGGATCCACACCCGGGAACTTGGCAAAGGGGAAGACGGCTTCCTTGACGCTGTAATAGGTCGGAACGACTTCCTTGGTGAAGCCGATTTCCTTAAGCGTCTTGCCAGCCATGACGCGGGCCGCAATCTTTGCCAGCGACTGACCGATGCACTTGGATACAAAAGGAACAGTACGCGAGGCACGCGGGTTGACCTCGATGATATAGACAGTCTCGCCTTGCAAGGCCAGCTGTACGTTCATCAGACCAACCACGCCAAGTTCCAGAGCCATCTTTTTCACCTGGTCGCGCATTTCGTCCTGAATGTGTGCAGGCAGCGAATACGGCGGCAGGGAGCAGGCCGAGTCACCGGAGTGCACGCCCGCCTGTTCAATGTGCTGCATGATTGCGCCGATAACCACATCGGTGCCGTCACAGACCGCGTCAATGTCGACTTCGATGGCGCAGTTCAGGAAGTGATCGAGCAATACGGGGCTGTCGTTGGAGACTTTCACCGCATCGCGCAGGTAGCGCTTGAGCTCTTCTTCCTGGTAGACGATCTCCATTGCCCGACCGCCCAATACATAGGAGGGACGCACCACCAGCGGGTAACCGATCTTTCCAGCGGCGCGAATGGCCTCTTCTTCACTGCGCACGGTCGCATTCGGCGGCTGACGCAGGTTGAGGCGCTCGACCATCTGCTGGAAACGCTCGCGGTCTTCGGCACGGTCGATCGCTTCTGGGCTGGTACCGATGATCGGCACGCCAGCTTCTTCAAGGGCACGCGCCAGCTTCAACGGGGTCTGGCCACCGTACTGCACGATAACGCCCTTGGGCTTTTCGACGCGGACGATCTCCAGAACATCTTCCAGTGTGACCGGCTCGAAATACAGGCGATCGGAAGTATCGTAATCGGTGGAAACGGTTTCCGGATTACAGTTGACCATGATGGTCTCGTAGCCATCTTCACGCATCGCCAGCGCTGCGTGCACACAGCAATAGTCAAACTCGATGCCCTGGCCGATCCGGTTAGGACCACCGCCGAGCACCATGATCTTGTCACGATCCGTCGGATTGGCTTCGCACTCTTCCTCGTAGGTCGAATACATATATGCGGTATCAGTGCCAAACTCCGCGGCGCAAGTGTCTACTCGCTTGTAGACCGGGAACACGTTCAACTTGTGACGGTAGCGACGCAGACTCTTCTCGCTGACGGCCAGCAGCTCGGCCAGACGCGTATCGGAGAAGCCTTTGCGCTTGAGACGGAACATCAGGCTGTGATCAATATCAGCCAGCCCCAGGGTCTTGATGCGCTCTTCATCCTTGATCAGATCTTCAATCTGGATCAAGAACCAGGGGTCGATCTTGGTCAGATCGAAAATCTCTTCACGGCTCATGCCGAAACGGAAGGCGTCCCCCAGATACCAGATGCGATCAGCACCGGGCACGGTCAACTCTCGGGTCAGATCCGTGCGTGCATCTGCCGATTTCAGGTCGACTTTGGGATCGAACCCGCTGACGCCCACTTCCAGGCCACGCAATGCTTTCTGCAGGGATTCCTGGAAGGTGCGACCGATTGCCATGACCTCGCCCACTGACTTCATCTGGGTAGTCAGGCGCGCATCGGCGCTAGGGAATTTTTCGAAGGCAAAGCGTGGAATCTTGGTCACGACGTAGTCGATTGACGGCTCGAACGATGCCGGCGTGCGACCACCGGTAATATCATTCTGCAGCTCGTCCAGGGTGTAGCCTACGGCAAGCTTGGCAGCAATCTTGGCAATCGGGAAACCCGTTGCCTTGGAGGCCAGGGCCGAGGAGCGCGATACCCGCGGATTCATCTCGATCACGACCATGCGGCCGTCGACGGGGTTGATGCCGAACTGTACGTTCGAGCCACCGGTTTCCACGCCGATTTCACGCAGTACCGCCAAGGAGGCGTTACGCATGATCTGATATTCCTTGTCAGTCAGCGTTTGAGCAGGTGCCACAGTGATCGAGTCACCCGTGTGCACGCCCATGGGATCGAAGTTCTCGATCGCGCAGACAATAATGCAGTTGTCCTTCTTGTCGCGGACAACCTCCATCTCGTATTCCTTCCAGCCGATCAACGACTCATCGATCAGCAACTCCTTGGTCGGCGACAGATCCAGACCGCGGGCACAGATCTCTTCGAACTCTTCACGGTTGTAAGCAATGCCACCGCCAGTGCCGCCCATGGTAAACGAGGGGCGAATGATGCACGGGAAGCCGACCTGATCAAGCACGGCGTTGGCTTCCTGCATGTCATGGGCAATACCCGAAACCGGGCAGGCCAGACCAATGGATTTCATTGCCTTGTCAAAGCGCGAACGGTCTTCGGCCTTGTCAATGGTATCGGCATTGGCACCAATCATCTCGACGTTGTACTTCGCCAGCACACCGTGCTTTTCCAGATCCAGTGCGCAGTTCAGTGCTGTCTGACCACCCATGGTCGGGAGCACCGCATCGGGGCGTTCCTTGGCGATGATCTTTTCTACCGTCTGCCACTTGATGGGCTCGATGTAGGTCGCGTCGGCCATGGCCGGATCGGTCATGATGGTCGCCGGGTTGGAGTTGACCAGAATGACGCGAAAACCTTCTTCCATCAGCGCCTTGCAGGCCTGGGCGCCGGAATAGTCGAATTCACAAGCCTGACCGATCACGATGGGGCCGGCGCCGAGGATCAGGATACTTTTGATATCTGTACGTTTTGGCATAGTCGTCTACTAAATCCTTGGGGAGTTCAAAGGCGCTTGGCCATGGCCTCGATGAAACGGTCAAAAAGCGGTGCCACATCATGCGGCCCAGGACTGGCTTCGGGGTGCCCCTGGAAACTGAAAGCGGACTTGTCGGTGCGCTCGATACCCTGCAAGGTGCCATCAAACAGCGACTTGTGGGTCGCCCGCACATTGGCCGGCAACGTCGCCTCATCCACGGCAAAACCATGGTTCTGGCTGGTAATCATGACCTCGCCAGTGTCCACGTTCACTACCGGATGGTTCGCACCGTGATGGCCATTGACCATTTTCAAGGTACGAGCTCCGGATGCCAGGGCAAGTAGCTGGTGGCCCAGGCAAATACCGAATACCGGCATGTCTGTTTCCAGAATCTCCTGGATTGCCTTGATCGCATAATCGCAAGGTTCCGGGTCTCCAGGTCCATTCCCCAGCAGAATCCCGTTCGGCTTCAGCGCAAGCGCTTCGGCAGCGGTTGTCTGCGCTGGCAGTACGGTTATGCGGCAGCCACGGTCAACCAGCATGCGCAGGATGTTGTACTTGATACCGTAGTCAAAGGTGACCACGTGGTAGGGCAACTCGCTGGCCGGAATCTCGACGTGGGCATTAGCCTCCAGAGACCAGACGCTGGAGCGCCACTCGTAGGTTTCCTTGACGCTGACTTCCTTGGCCAGATCCATACCCTTGAGACCCGGAAATTCGCGGGCCAATTGCAGGGCCTTCTCCTCGGTCGCATCATCACCGGCAAGAATGCAACCGTTCTGGGCGCCCTTCTCACGCAGGATTCGAGTCAGTCGGCGGGTATCGATGCCGGCAATGGCAACAGTCCCGTTATCCTTCAGATAATCGGGCAAGGACTTGGTGTTGCGCCAATTACTGGCCATCAGCGGTAAATCACGGATAACCAGGCCGGCAGCCCAGACCTGGAACGACTCGCTGTCGTCCGGTACGGTGCCTGTATTGCCGATGTGCGGGTAGGTGAGCGTTACAATCTGGCGAGCATATGAGGGATCGGTAAGGATCTCCTGATAACCGGTCATGGCCGTGTTGAATACGACCTCGCCAACGGTTTGACCGTCGGCGCCGATGGCCTCACCACGGAAAATACTTCCGTCAGCAAGGGCGAGAATGGCTGGCTTGGACAAGAAAACCTCCGATAGGGCTGACACATTTTACCAAACGCGGGCTGCACAAAAGCGGGAATGAGGTGCGTAACACTTCATCCCGCCGCAATGCATTGTCAGATGCGCGCTGAATAGACAGATTAGCGCGCAATTGTAACGACTTGCCTGCAGAATATCCAGCGCATAGACACCCTGCGGGACAACACTCGGGGGCCCAATGTTCCACAAGGCCGGGAACTGTGATAAAACGGCATTTGAAAAGTACGCACTCGGCAACCTTCCAGTAGCGGAACGCTAGCCAGGTCGCGAAAGGACTAAAAGAACAATAAAGTACTCGGGGAACACACCATGTTATTGCGCCTGAAAGGACTTATCGTACTCACATTGCTGTGTCTGGCGCCCTTCGCCCACGCAAATCTCGAACGAATGCAAACCGTGCACGAGTTTCGTAGCGCCGGTTACACCGTTGGCACCTACCTGTTGATCGACAACAACCTGTTCGAGCGCATTCGCGAGCCGGGCAACCGTGAGACCTATCGGGAAGCCTTGTCGCGGATGGAGAACCTGCTCAGACAGATGGATAGCCCGAGTGAGTTGCGCGTTCCCTTCGACATTTTTGTCGATCTGATTCGTGAGCTTGAAGCGCTGCCCGATGAAGAGGCCAGCTACGGCCTGACCACGGTCAATCGCATCATGATGGCCCACGGCGCTTTGGACAAAGCCACCGCGGCAATGTACGAGGAGCTCAAAGGCTCGGCCAGCGAAAACCTGCTTACCCTGAATCGCCAAAGCATCGAAACCAGCCAGATTCTGACCCTGTATCAGAACAACATGTTCAGCTCGATCGGCGTGTACTTTCTCGAAAACAAGGAAGGGCTTTTCGATGATCTTGACCAGAGCATTGTCAGCCGTACCGAGGAGCTGAAAAAGCTCTACCCGGACCAGGTCGGCGCCTTTGCCCGCATGGAAAAGCAGTACCAGTTCATTCAGCCCCGGCTGCAGAATCCCTTGTATGACTGGGTACCGACCATCGCTGCATTTTATCTGCAACGCAACATCGAGACCTTGAACGAAATGGCGCGCGAACAGGTACAGAATGCCGAGATCGCGGCGAGCTAATCCGAAGCAAAAAAAAAGGGCAAAGATTTAAATCTTTGCCCTTTTTTTATGCCCGCTGAATCATCAACCGTTCAGCGACAGCACATCCTGCATGTCATATAACCCGGGCGCCCGCCCATCAAGCCACAGGGCCGAACGTACCGCGCCCTTGGCGAAGGTCATTCGGCTTGAGGCTTTGTGGGTGATCTCGACACGCTCACCTTCGGTAGCAAACAACACCGTGTGATCGCCAACCACGTCGCCGGCTCGTACCGTAGCAAAGCCAATGGTATCGCGCTCGCGGGCACCTGTCTGGCCCTCGCGACCGTATACCGCCACCTTGCCAAGATCACGGCCCAGGGCATCGGCCACCACTTCGCCCATGCGCAGCGCAGTGCCCGAAGGCGCGTCGACCTTATGCCTGTGATGCGCTTCGATGATTTCAATATCCGCATCATCACCCATTACCCTGGCAGCCATGTCGAGCAGCTTGAGGCAGAGATTGACGCCGACACTGAAGTTGGGCGCAAAGACGATGGGAATATCAGCCGCAGCGGCGGTCAGCATTTCCTTCTGCTGATCGGTGAAACCGGTAGTACCAATCACCATGGCCTTGCCAGCCTCGCGGCAAAGCGCCAGATTGACCAGGGTGGTGCTTGGATGCGTGAAGTCGATGAGCACATCGAAGTCACCCAGCACCTTGTGCAAGCTGTCCTGCACCTGCACCGCATTACGTCCGGTGCCGGCCAGCTCGCCTGCATCGCTACCCACCAGGGAGCTTTCCGGGCGCTCGACTGCCGCTGTGAGCTCGACGCCTTCGGTCTGGTCAAGCGCTTCAATCAACGTCTTGCCCATGCGTCCAGCCGCACCGATAACCGCTACTCTTCTCATATCGGCGCTCCGTTCAGAATTTCATGTCTTCAAAGAAGTTCTTCACACCATCGAACCAGCTCTTGGCCCGTGGCGACTGATTGGAGCCTTCTTCCTGCAGCGTCTCACGCAACTCCTGAATAAGCTCGCGCTGACGCTTGGTCAGATTGACCGGCGTCTCGACCGCTACCCGGCACAGCAAATCGCCAGGCGAACCACCGCGTACCGGTGTCACACCCTTGCCACGCAGACGGAACAACTTGCCGGTCTGGGTCCCATCAGGGATCTTGAGCTTCACACGGCCATCCAGGGTCGGCACTTCCAGCTCACCACCCAGGGACGCATCGGCAAAGCTGATCGGTACTTCGCAGTACAGATTCTTGCCATCGCGCTGGAAGATCTTATGCTCACGCACTGAGACGACCACGTACAGGTCGCCCGCCGGGCCGCCATTGACGCCGGCCTCGCCCTCGCCTGCCAGGCGAATGCGGTCACCGGTATCGACACCTGCCGGAACCTTGACCGATAGCGTCTTCTGCTCTTCAACGCGGCCTTGGCCCTGACAGTCCTTGCACGGATCGGTAATCATCTTGCCGGTGCCGTGGCAACGTGGGCAGGTCTGCTGCACAGAGAAGAAACCCTGCTGCATGCGCACCTGACCATGTCCGCCACAGGTAGTACAGGTTACCGGGCTGGTACCTTTCTTGGCACCATTACCGTCACAGGTGCCGCACTCGACCAGGGTCGGCACACGTATAGTCACTGTGGTGCCACGAACCGCTTCTTCGAGATCCAGCTCAAGGGTATAACGCAGGTCGCTGCCGCGTTGCACACTGGAACGACCGCGGCCACCACCGCCGCCTCCACCGAAAATATCGCCGAATACATCGCCAAAGATATCGGAGAAGTTACCGCCAGCGAATCCGCCGGCACCCGCACCACCGCCCATGTTCGGATCCACACCAGCATGACCATACTGGTCATAGGCTGCACGCTTCTGCGCGTCGGTGAGAATCTCGTAGGCTTCGTTGGCTTCCTTGAACTTGTCGATCGCACCCTCGTCGTCGGGATTGCGGTCAGGATGGTATTTCATTGCCAGTCTGCGGTAGGCCTTTTTCAGCTCCGCTTCGCTGGCGCCGCGCTCGACACCCAGCACTTCATAATAATCACGCTTGGCCATCGTTCAGATTTCCTTTACCGGGACGTGTCCCTTTAACACAAACGGCAACGCGGGATGAGCTCCCGCGTTGCCTTGCAATGGTATGTCACGCGCCTTACAACGCGCGACTGCCGGTCGCTGAAAGACTTACTTCTTGTTGTCTTTCACTTCTTCGAACTCGGCATCGACCACGTCATCGCCGGCATCGTGCTGGGTGTCGCCTTGGGCTTCTTCACCCTGGCCGGCCTGAGCCTGATCGGCATACATCTTCTGTACCAGCGGACCGGAGGCCTCGGACAACGCATTGATCTTGGCTTCGATCTCGGCCTTGTCGTCAGTCTTGATCGCTGCTTCCAGGTCGGCCAGTGCCGATTCGATCGCAGTCTTCTCTTCCTCAGTGGCCTTGTCGCCAGCTTCGGTCAGGGTCTTGCGCGTTGCGTGGACCAGTTGATCGGCCTGGTTACGGGTAGTTACCAGCTCCTCGAACTTGCGATCTTCGTCGGCATTGGCTTCGGCATCACGCACCATCTGATCGATTTCTTCATCGCTCAGACCGGAGGAGGCCTTGATGATGATCGACTGCTGCTTGCCGGTAGCCTTGTCTTTGGCCGACACATTAAGGATGCCGTTGGCGTCCAGATCGAAGCTTACCTCGACCTGCGGAACACCGCGTGGTGCAGGCGGAATGTCTGCCAGATCGAAGCGGCCCAGCGACTTGTTCTGCGCGGCTTGCTTGCGCTCACCCTGCATCACGTGAATGGTCACTGCAGTCTGGTTGTCGTCTGCAGTCGAGAATACCTGCGACTTCTTGGTCGGAATCGTGGTGTTCTTCTCGATCAGGGTGGTCATCACGCCGCCCATGGTTTCGATACCCAGTGACAACGGAGTCACGTCGAGCAGCAGTACGTCCTTAACGTCACCTGCCAGTACTGCACCCTGAATTGCGGCGCCTACGGCTACGGCTTCGTCCGGGTTGACGTCCTTGCGTGGCTCTTTACCAAAGAACTCGGCAACGGTCTTCTGCACCAATGGCATACGGGTCTGACCACCAACCAGGATCACTTCGTTGATCTCGGATACGTCCAGGCCGGCGTCTTTCATTGCGACGCGGCATGGCTCGATGCTGCGCTTGATCAGCTCTTCAACCAGCGATTCCAGCTTGGCGCGGGTCACCTTGACGTTAAGGTGCTTGGGACCGGTCGCGTCCGCCGTGATGTAGGGCAGATTGACGTCAGTCTGGTTGCTTGAAGACAGCTCGATCTTGGCCTTCTCTGCCGCTTCCTTCAGACGCTGCAGCGCCAGTGGATCAGTGTGCAGGTCAATGCCATTTTCTTTCTTGAACTCATCGGCCAGATAATCGATCAGGCGCATGTCGAAATCTTCGCCACCCAGGAAGGTGTCACCGTTGGTCGCCAGCACTTCGAACTGGTGCTCGCCATCAACTTCGGCAATTTCGATTACGGAAACGTCGAAGGTACCGCCACCCAGGTCGTATACGACAATGGTGGAGTCGCCACGGGACTTGTCCATGCCATAGGCCAGTGCAGCAGCTGTTGGCTCGTTGATGATCCGCTTGACGTCAAGACCGGCAATACGACCGGCATCCTTGGTCGCTTGACGCTGGCTGTCGTTAAAGTAGGCCGGAACCGTGATAACGGCTTCGGTTACTTTCTCGCCCAGATAGTCTTCAGCGGTCTTCTTCATCTTCTTCAGCACTTCGGCAGAAATCTGCGGAGGTGCAATCTTCTCGCCCTTCACTTCGACCCATGCATCACCGTTGTCGGCTTTGACGATCTTGTAAGGAACCAGCTTGATGTCTTTCTGAACTACTTCTTCTTCGAAGCGACGGCCGATCAGACGCTTGACCGCGTTCAGAGTGTTCTGTGGGTTGGTCACAGACTGGCGTTTGGCTGACTGACCAACGAGAGTCTCGCCATCATTGGTGTAAGCAACGATAGAAGGCGTGGTACGGGTACCCTCTGAGTTCTCAATTACCTTGGCAACACCATTTTCCATCACTGCAACGCAGGAGTTGGTGGTCCCGAGGTCAATACCGATAATCTTGCCCATATGTAAATCTCCGATTCAGCTTTGCCGCGGCTGGCCGGCGGCAGGGGTTTATCTATCTATGCACCCTTGATGGGGGCAGCAAAATCAATTTCAAGCCTGCTCGTCAATCGAGGGCGTGTCTGGCTTGTCGGCGGGAGTCTTACTCACCACCACCATCGCCGGGCGCAACAGGCGACCACTCAGGGTGTAGCCCTTCTGGAATACACGGATGACGGTATTGGGCTCGACATTGTCGCGCTCCTCCATCGCCATGGCCTGGTGCAGCTCCGGATTGAAGGGCTCACCATGGGGGTCAACCGCCACGATCTGGAAGCGCTCGAGGGTCTCACTGAACATTTTCAGAGTCAGTTCCATACCATCGCGCATCGGCTTTATCGCCGAGTCATTCGGGTCAGCCAGCTCAACGCCCCGTTCGAGACTCTCGAGTACCGGCAGCAGATCGTTGGCGAAACGCTCCAGCGCAAACTTGTGCGCCTTCTCGACTTCCTGCTCCGCACGGCGACGGGCATTTTGCACGTCTGCGGCAGCGCGCAGGGCCTGATCCTTGGCGGCGGCCAGCTCTTCCTCGAGGACGCTGACCCGCGCAGCCAGATCATCCGGAGTATCCTCGGAGAGCACCTCTTCCACCTCTTCGGCGCCGGTAGGATCCTGTCTGTGTTCGTCTGCCATCTGTGTCTCCTGTTCTGACTGCGGGGCGCTCGAGCGCCCGTTAACTGGTATCAGCATCTTATATGGGGTCTTTCCCCCAGGCTTCAAGGGGTAGAAATAGCCAACAAGCAGAGTACTTGTCGACACAGCTCAAACTACTGTATAAATAACCAGACCAACTATGCAGGAGCGTTGCCATGCTGGTTCATCTGGCAGTGAACAATTACGCAATCGTCGATCACCTCGAACTGGAGATAACCAGCGGCATGACTGCGATCACCGGCGAGACCGGCGCAGGCAAGTCGATCATGCTCGACGCACTGGCACTGACCCTGGGTGACCGTGCCGACAGCGGCGCCGTGCGACCAGGTACCGACAAGGCCGACATCCTGGCGACCTTCGATATTCGCCAGATTCCCGAAGCCACTGCCTGGCTCAGCGAAAGAGACCTGGCGAGCGACGACCAGCAAGTGATACTGCGCCGAGTGATTACCGCCGAAGGTCGCTCGCGTGGCTATATAAACGGCAGTCCTTGTCCACAGCAGGATCTGAAAGCACTTGGCGGGATGCTGATCGACATTCACAGCCAGCACGAACATCAGTCGCTGCTCAAACCCGACACACACCGCCGCCTACTCGATGACTACGCCGGCAGCCGCGAACTGGCGCGTCAGGTACAGCTGGCGGCGCAGCGCTGCAAACAAACCGAACAGGCCTTGCAGCAGGCCAGCCAGCAGGGCAACGAGCAGAGTTCGCGACTCCAGTTACTGACTTATCAGCTTGAAGAGCTGGACAACCTCAGCCTGCAGGAAGGCGAAATAGAAGCACTGGAAAACGACCAGCGTCAACTGGCCAATGCCGAGCAGATCATGCAGTCGTGCCAACAGGTCATCAACCTGTGCAGCGAGAATGACAGCGGCAGCGTATTGCAGGCCCTGACCGCCAGCCAACAGCGCCTGGCCACGTTCAAGAACAATCATCACAGTCTGGATGAGGCCAACGGCATGCTCGCCAGCGCACAGATCCAGATTGAAGAGGCAGTAGGCGAACTGACTCGCTATCTGGATCACTTCGAAGCCGATCCCGAGCGCCAGCAGCAAGTGGAAGAACGTCTGGGCGTAATCCACGACCTGGCGCGCAAACATCGTGTCAATCCGGATGAACTGCCAGCGCTACAGCAACGGCTGATCGACGAACTGGAAAGCATGCAGCAGCAAGATATGGACGCCGAGCGTTTGGGCGAAGAGCTTGAAGCATTCCGTGAGCATTACCGGCAACTGGCCGTCGAGCTCACCGCAATACGCCAGGCGGCCGCCATTCGTCTGGGTGAAGCTGTGACCGGTCAGATTCAGCAACTGGGCATGCCCGGCGGGCAAGTAAAGGTACAACTGCAACCCCATGATGCCGACGCAATAATGCCCCACGGCCAGGAATCGGTGGAGCTGCTGGTCAGCGCCAACCCTGGCCAGCCAGCCAAGCCCCTGGCCAAGGTCGCCTCCGGCGGCGAGCTGTCACGCATCAGCCTGGGCATCCAGGTCACCACGGTGCAAACTTCGCGCGTACCTACGCTGGTATTCGACGAGGTGGACGTCGGCATTGGCGGACCAACCGCAGAAATCGTCGGCAGCATGCTGCGCAAGCTCGGCAGCAATGGTCAGGTCCTGACTGTGACTCACCTGCCCCAGGTCGCAGCCCATGGTCATCAGCACCTGTTCGTGCGCAAGGAACAGACAGACGAATCCACCAGCACCCGAATAGACCACCTGAGCCAGGACGGACGGGTGCAGG
This sequence comes from uncultured Halopseudomonas sp., assembly GCF_963977355.1. NCBI lineage: Bacteria > Pseudomonadati > Pseudomonadota > Gammaproteobacteria > Pseudomonadales > Pseudomonadaceae > Halopseudomonas > uncultured Halopseudomonas sp. The sequence continues at coordinate 19,630 of NZ_CAXBOV010000037.1, forward strand.
AAATCGCGCGGATGCTGGGCGGCATAGACATGACCGAGGAGTCGCTGGCTCACGCACGTAAACTCATGTCGGTCGCGCAGTAAAAGCGCCCTACTAGCGCCCACAAAAAAGCCAGGCTAAAGGCCTGGCTTTTTGATCAGCACGAGAGCTTGCTGTCGACGCTACTTGGTCTTCTTTACGTACAGCACCAGATTGTGGTCGACCAGCTCGAAACCATGCTCTTTCACGATGTCCCGCTGACGACGCTCAATCTCGGCATCGAAGAACTCGACGACCTCACCTGTATCCACGCACACCATGTGGTCGTGATGCTCGGAGTCGGCCAGTTCGAATACAGCGTGACCGCCATCAAAGTTATGACGCTCGACCAGACCGGCAGTCTCGAACTGGGTAAGTACCCGATACACTGTCGCAAGCCCGACGTCTTCGCCCGCTTCCATCAACGCCTTGTAGACGTCTTCGGCGCTCAGATGGCGTTCCGGGGAGTTGTCCAGCATCTGCAGGATCTTCACGCGCGGCAGGGTTACTTTCAGGCCGGCTTTACGGAGTTCTTGATTTTCAACCATGTCAGTTTCTCGTTCAGCGCTTCGCAGGGCGGGATCAGTCGGGTATGATTCACGGCTATCTAGCCGCTTCAAGATAATGGATGTTACCACGTCATGCCAAACAGCTTACACCGAATCCTCTGTATCCTCGTATGTCTCTCGGTACTCGGCCTTGCAGGCTGCAGCTTCCCCGGGGTGTACAAGATTGATGTGCAGCAAGGCAATGTTGTGACCCAGGAAATGGTCAACCAACTACGTCCCGGCATGACCACAAGGCAGGTGCGTTTCATTATGGGCAGCCCCCTGATCCAGGACACCTTCCACCCTGAGCGCTGGGATTACCTGTACAGCATGAAAGCAGGGCACCAGGCGCGCGAGCAGGAACGCGTAGTACTGACGTTTGAAAACGATGTACTGGTTGGCTTGGGCGGTGACTTTGTACCCGGTGCTAGCCGCGAACAACAGATCATGGATAACGGCTCGGCCGCAGAATCCAATGATGTGCAAAGTTATCCGGTTGATCTGGGTGCCCCACTGGGCACTGGCGAATAACCCCTTCAAATACAAGGAAGCCAGCTCAGGCTTCCTTTGCTGCCTTGTTCTTCGCCGCTCTCTGCTTGCGTACTTCCTTGGGATCGGCAATCAGCGGACGATAAATTTCCACTCTCTCCCCCGAATTGATGATGCGCTCATCAGGCTTGGGCACCGCTTTGCCAAAAATACCCACCGAACAGCTCAGCAGGTCTACTTCAGGAAAGTGCTCATTGATCGCTGATGCCATCACAGCCTGGCGCACCGTCGTACCTTCGCTGACAGTCAGGCTGAGAATCTTCTGCTTATGCGGTAGCGCATAGGCCACCTCTACCATCATCGTCTTATCGACCACCGTACAACTCCTTTGCGCGCTGACAGAATGCCTCGACCATGTTGTTGGCCGCCTGATTGAACAGCGGCCCCAGGGTTGCCTTGACCACTGGCCCCGCATAATGAAAATTAAGATCCAGGGTTATCTTGCAGGCATGCTCACCCAGCGCCTTGAATTCCCATACACCATTCAAATCACTGAAAGGACCGTCCTCAAGACGCAACTCGATCCGCTCGCCCGGCACCAAAAGGTTTCGGGTCACAAAAGCCGAGCTGATACCTGCTTTGGCAACCGTCAGGCGCGCACGCATCTCCAGCTCCGTCTCATGCAGCACCTCCGCCTTGGAGCACCAGGGCAGAAACACCGGATAATGTTCGACCCGGTTAACCAGCTCGTAGAGTCGATGCGCAGGATAAGGCAGCAGGGCCGAGCGATGAATATGCGTCATGGGTGGTAGACAGAGCCTCGTTACTTGAACAGTTCAGTGACAAACACGATCAGGACTCCCAGCGGAGCCACATAGCGTAACAGGCAATATACCACCGGAAACAGCCGGGGATGGCGCAGAGCCAGTTCGGCGCGGAACACATCGCGACCCAGCACCCATCCGGCAAAGACAGCAAACAGCAGCCCTCCCAGGGGCAACATGATACGGCTGGTCAGGTAGTCAACGCTTTCGAAGAAGGTCTTGCCACCCTCGGAGGTCCACTTGAACAGGTGCCAACCCGCCTCGTCGGTGACAAAGAAACGCGCCTCCGCCAGTACATTGAATGACAGTACCGTGCCCAGCCCCACCAACCAGCAAAGGAACGCGACCAGACAGGTAATGCGTATACGGCTCCAGCCCGTGCGCTCCACCCAGTACGCCACCGCCGGCTCCAGCATCGAGATTGCCGAGCTCCATGCCGCGACAGCCACCAGTACAAAAAACAGCAGACCAAAAACCTGCCCGAACATGATATTGCCGAACGCGATCGGCAGGGTCACGAACATCAGGCCTGGTCCGGCAGAGGGCTCCAAGCCAGCGGCGAAAACAATCGGAAAAAGAGCCATCCCCGCAGTCAACGCGACCGCTGTATCCAGCAGCGCCACGGTGATGACCGTGCCTCCAATGGACGACTTCTTTGGCATATAGGAGCCAAACACCATGATCGAGCCAACGCCAACGCTCAAGGTAAAGAAGGCATGTCCCATGGCCGCGAGGATGCCGTCCGGCACACTGGCCAGATCGAAGTGAAAGAGAAACTCCACCCCCTGCATGAAATGGCCGGTGGTCAGGCTGTAACCCAGCAGGATGACAAGTAACACGAACAACAGCGGCATCATGATCCGCAAACTGCGTTCCAGACCAGCCACTACACCTCGGGCAATAATGAACGCGGTGACCAGCATGAACAGCGTATGCCAAAGGCTCAATCGCAGAGGGTCGGACGTCAAGGCCCCAAAACGCGCACCCGCATCCTCGCCACCGATACCGACAAACTCGCCACGACCCATGCCAAGAATGTAATCCAGGGACCAACCAGCGACCACGCTGTAAAAAGAAAGAATCAACAGGGCGGCAATCATTCCCATGACCGCCGTCCAGGACCAGCGCGCCGAGGCGCCAGCCTGCAAGGCCAGATTGCGCAGAGTATTCACCGGACTGCGACGCCCACGCCGGCCCAGCACGGTTTCAGCCAGCATGATCGGCAATCCGACCAATGCAATACAGATCAGATACACCAGTACGAAAGCGCCACCACCATAGACGCCTGCCATATAGGGAAACTTCCATATATTCCCGAGCCCCACTGCCGACCCCGTCGCCGCCAGAATGAAAACCCAACGACTGGCCCAGATACCGTGGATGGAAACAGTGTCTTGCGACATGAACTGAACTCTTTTTCGGAAAAAAAGGAACGGCATTGTCCAGATTTTGACCAACACGGACAAGGCCCGTATAGCCGAACCACCAGCCAACCCCTATAATGCGCCCCCTATGAGCAATCAAAAGAAACCCAAGGCCAACAGTGGCACCATCGCGCTGAACAAGAAGGCCAAACACGATTATTTTGTCGAAGCCCGTTTTGAGGCAGGCGTAGCGCTGACTGGCTGGGAAGTGAAAAGCCTGCGCGCAAGCAAGGTGCAACTGGTCGACAGCTACATTCTCCTCAAGAATAACGAGGCCTTTCTGCTCGGCGCGCACATCACGCCCCTGCAGACTGCCAGCGCCCACGTGGTCGCCGATCCCACTCGCACACGCAAGCTGCTGTTGCACGCACGAGAGCTGGACAAGCTGATTACCGGTGTCCAACAGAAAGGCTTCGCCTGCGTACCATTGGCGCTGTACTGGAAGGGCCACCTGGTCAAGTGCGAGATCGCCCTGGTGCGCGGCAAGAAGGAATTCGACAAGCGTCAGGTCGAGAAGGAACGCGACTGGACGCGCGAGAAGGCACGGGTGGTACGCGACAACAGTCGCTGATCAGCCCCGCCCCACCTATCAGCACGGGAACTTTTGCGGTACAATCCGGTCTGATCTTGTAAGAGACCTAAACAGTTTTGGGGCCGATTTGGATTCGACGACGGTTACAAAGCTTGAAGGGCATGCCGAGTTGGTAACAGAACTCGTAAATCCACTGTTGCAAACCTATATAATTGCCAATGACGACAATTATGGTGCTCAACTAGCAGCGTAAGCTGCCTAGATAGCACTTCTGGTAGCTTCGGCTCCAGCGATCATTAGAGGATGCCTG
>NZ_CAXBOV010000038.1:0-23565 GCF_963977355.1 uncultured Halopseudomonas sp.
GAACAACAGTACGTCACGACCTTCGTCACGGAACTTCTCGGCCATGGTCAGACCGGTCAGGGCAACGCGCAGTCGGTTACCCGGCGGCTCGTTCATCTGACCGTAAACCAGCGCTACCTTGTCCAGTACGTTGGAGTCCTTCATCTCGTGGTAGAAGTCGTTACCCTCACGAGTACGCTCACCCACACCGGCGAACACGGAATAACCGCTGTGCTCGATCGCGATGTTACGGATCAGCTCCATCATGTTTACCGTCTTGCCCACACCGGCACCACCGAACAAACCCACTTTACCGCCCTTGGCGAACGGGCAGATCAGGTCGATAACCTTGATGCCGGTTTCCAGCAGTTCATTGGAGCTGGCCTGTTCCGCATAGGAAGGTGCAGGGCGGTGAATCCCCCAACGCTCTTCTTCGCCAATCGGGCCAGCTTCGTCGATGGGGTTACCCAGCACGTCCATGATCCGGCCCAGGGTCTTGATACCCACGGGGACAGAAATGGCTGCACCAGTGCTGCTTACGGCCAGGCCGCGCTTGACACCTTCGGTGGTACCCATGGCGATGGTCCGTACAATGCCATCACCGAGCTGCTGCTGAACTTCCAGGGTCAGACCCTTTTCGTCTACCAGCAACGCGTCATATACCTTCGGAACGCCTTCGCGTGGGAATTCCACGTCGATGACGGCACCGATGATTTGAACGATACGTCCGCTACTCATGTTTGGTTCCTCTAAGTGGTATGAAACCGCTATCGTCTGGCCGGGTCTCAGGAGACCGCGGCGGCGCCGCCGACGATTTCCGAAATTTCCTGGGTGATCGCTGACTGACGAGCCTTGTTGTAAATAAGCTGCAGGCTGTCGATGATATCGCCCGCATTGTCAGTCGCATTCTTCATCGCGATCATACGTGCCGCCTGCTCGCTGGCATTGTTCTCGATCACTGCCTGGTAAACCTGCGATTCGATGTAACGAACCAGCAGACCATCGAGCAGTTCACGTGCATCCGGCTCGTAGACATAGTCCCAGTGACCCTTGAGTTCCTCTTTGTCAGCAGGAACCAACGGGATCATCTGCTCCACCTTGGGCTGTTGCACCATGGTGTTGACGAATGCGTTGGAGACCAGATACAGGCGATCGATACGACCTTCGTGGTAACCATCAAGCATAACCTTGACGCTACCAATCAGATCATTCAGCGAGGGCTGTTCACCCAGGTTGCTGATCGCCGCGACCACGTTACCGCCGTAACTACGGAAGAACGTCGCGCCCTTGCTGCCAATAACGCACAGCTCGGTTTCGACGTTACGGTCACGCCACTCTTTCATGTTTGTGATAAGAGCCTTGAACAGGTTGGTGTTCAGGCCCCCGCACAGACCACGGTCCGTACTCACCACGATATAACCGACCCGTTTCACTTCACGCTCTTGCATGAACGGGTGACGATATTCCGGGTTGGCATTAGCCAAATGGCCAATGACCTGACGAATACGGTCAGCGTAGGGTCGGCTGGCAGACATGCGCTGTTGTGCCTTGCGCATCTTGCTGACTGCCACTTTCTCCATGGCGCTGGTGATCTTCTGAGTACTCTTGATACTCGAAATTTTACCGCGTATCTCTTTTGCGCCTGCCATGTCTCACCTTTCAGGTTAGCCTGCGGCCAGATCGCACGAAGCGGAGTCTGACAGTGTCAGACCCCGCAATCGGCTTACCAGCTCTGGGTCGCCTTGAAGTTCTCGATGCCAGACTTGATACCGGCTTCGATCTCGTCGTTGTAGTCGCCCTTCTCATTGATCTTGGCAACCAGATCAGCCTTGTCGCGCTTGAAGTAGGCCAGCAGGCCCTTCTCGAACGAGCCAATCTTGTTCATCTCGACGTCGGTCAGGAACCCTTTCTCGGCTGCGTACAGAACGATGGCCATTTCGGCAACCGACATGGGCGCATACTGACCCTGCTTCATCAGCTCGGTAACGCGCTGACCGTGCTCCAACTGCTTACGGGTAGCCTCATCGAGGTCCGAAGCAAACTGGGCGAAGGCCGCCAGTTCACGATACTGAGCCAGAGCGGTACGAATACCACCGGACAGTTTCTTGATGATCTTGGTCTGAGCTGCACCACCTACACGCGATACCGAAACACCGGCGTTAACGGCCGGACGGATACCCGCGTTGAACAGGTTGGATTCCAGGAAGATCTGACCGTCGGTGATCGAGATCACGTTGGTTGGTACGAAGGCAGATACGTCACCGGCCAGCGTTTCGATGATCGGCAGAGCCGTCAGCGAACCGGTCTTGCCTTTCACTGCACCGTTGGTGAGCTTCTCGACGTAGTCTTCGGAAATACGTGATGCGCGCTCCAGCAGACGACTGTGGAGATAGAACACGTCGCCGGGGTAGGCTTCACGACCCGGTGGACGGCGCAACAGCAGGGAGATCTGGCGATAGGCAACAGCCTGCTTGGACAGGTCATCATAGATGATCAGCGCATCTTCACCGCGGTCACGGAAGTACTCGCCCATGGTGCAGCCGGCGTAAGGAGCCAGGAACTGCAGGGCAGCTGGCTCGGAAGCCGAAGCCGCGACAACGATGGTGTTGCTCATCGCGCCGTTTTCTTCCAGCTTGCGCACAACGTTGGCAATGGTCGACTGCTTCTGACCGATTGCTACGTACACACATTTGATGCCGGAATCTTTCTGGTTGATGATCGCGTCAATCGCGATAGCTGTCTTACCAGTCTGACGGTCACCGATGATCAGCTCACGCTGGCCACGGCCGATCGGGATCATGGCATCGATTGACTTGTAACCGGTCTGTACCGGCTGGTCTACCGACTTACGCCAGATCACGCCAGGCGCCACTTTCTCGACTGCGTCAGTCAGCTTGGCGTCGATCACGCCCTTGCCGTCGATCGGATTACCCAGTGCGTCTACAACGCGACCAAGCAATTCCGGACCTACCGGGACTTCAAGAATACGACCGGTACATTTGGCGGTCATGCCCTCGGCGAGACCCAGGTAGTCACCCAGTACAACCGAACCTACGGAGTCCTGCTCCAGGTTCAGTGCCATACCGTATACACCACCGGGAAACTCGATCATTTCACCGTACATCACATCAGCAAGGCCGTGAATGCGCACGATACCGTCAGAAACGCTGACGATAGTACCCACGTTCCGGGCCTGCGAAGACACATCGAGTTTCTCGATGCGCTGCTTGATAATTTCGCTAATTTCGGAAGGATTCAATTGCTGCATGCCATGTCCCTCAAATCAGGATTTCAACGCCTCGGCCAGCTTATCCAGCTTGCCGCGGACCGAACCGTCGATGACCAGGTCACCCGCACGAATCAACACACCGCCGATCAAGGCCGGGTTGATGGTCACATGAGGAGTTACTGTCCGGTCTAACCGCTTAGTTAGTGCGGTTGCCAGCGTTTTCTGTTGATCGTCGCTCAGCTCGAAGGCGGATTCCACCTCGACCACTATGCTCCGATCGTGTTCTGCCTTGTGCTGCTCGTAAAGCTCGGCAATTACCGGGATCAAGGGCAAACGATCATGCTCGGCAAGGGTTTTGACAAAATTGCCGAACCCTTCGTCGATATGACCCTCGCACACCATGAGCAGGTCTTCCGCCTTGCGCTCATCGGTCAAGCCGGGATTGCGCATCCTCTGAGCAAAAGCATCATCCTCGACCGCCGCAGCCGCCAACGCCAGCATGCCCGACCAGGCATCCAGCGTATTGGCGGAAGAAGCGAACTCGAACGCTGCCTTCGCATAAGGTCGAGCTAGCGTGTTGATAGTAGCCATCGCTCGCCTCGCTTAGAGTTGTGCGGCCAGTTTGTTAACCAGCTCACTGTGTGCCTTGGAATCCACTTCGGACTCCAGAATATGCTCGGCACCCTGCACAGCCAGTACGGCTACCTGGGCACGGAGTTCATCCTTGGCGCGATTTACTTCCTGTTCGATTTCGGCTTTGGCGGCCGTAATCAAGCGCTCACCTTCGGAACGTGCCTGGTCCTTCGCTTCCTCGACAATGAGGTTGGCACTCTTGTTGGCTTGCTCGATGATCTGAGTAGCCTGTTCCTTGGTGTCACGCAGGGTCTGGGAAGCTTTCTCCTGGGCTAGATCCAGGTCACGCTGGGCGCGGCCAGCCGCATCCAGGCCTTCGGCGATTTTTTTCTGGCGTTCCTGCATGGCCTGAGTGATAGGCGGCCATACATACTTCATGGTGAACCAGACAAAAATAGCGAAGGCAATCGTTTGACCAAACAGCGTCAGATTAATATTCACAGCGATTTACCTCGTGCTATTCGTTGAGTCCCGGATTTGTCGATCCAGATGATTTTCTGGCGGAGCACTTACCAGAAGTAACTCCGCCGGAGATCAAACTGGATTAAGCGACCATGCCAGGGGCAACAACGAAGATCAGGTACATCGCGATACCAACACCGATCATTGGCACGGCGTCGAGCAGACCGGCCATCAGGAAGGTTTTGGTTTGCAGCTGCGGACCGAGTTCAGGCTGGCGTGCAGTGGATTCCAGCAGCTTGCCACCCAGCAGGGCGAAGCCAATACCAGTACCCAGAGCGCCCAGACCGATCATGATGGCGGCAGACATGATTACGAGTTCCATAATTACTCCTAAAGTTCAAGGTTGCAGTTCAAGGTTAGTTATTGATTGAACACGGTTCGAGTGCGTCAGTGAGCATCCTCATGAGCAGCACTCAGGTACACCACAGTCAACACCATGAAGATGAAGGCCTGCAGCGGAATTACAAGAATATGGAAGATGGCCCATGGCACGTTCAGCCCCCACTGGAGGTAGAACGGTAACAGAGCAATCAAAATAAACACCACTTCACCGGCATACATGTTGCCGAAGAGTCGTAGCGCCAGGCTCAAGGGCTTGGTCAGCAGGCCGAGAATTTCAAGGAACAGGTTGAATGGAATCAGAGCCCAGTGCTTGAACGGCGTGAACGATAGCTCCTTGATAAAGCCGCCGAAGCCCTTCACCTTGAAGCTGTAGAAAATAATCAGGATAAATACACCCAGGGAAATACCGAAGGTGCCGTTAGGATCAGCCGTTGGCACGATCTTGAAGTATTCCAGGCCAAGGGCCTTGGCCAGACCCGGGATGTAATCGACCGGGATCCACTTCAACGAGTTCATCAGGAAGACCCAGACAAAAATAGTCAGGGCGAGTGGCGCTACCAGAGCATTGCGGCCGTGGAAGGTGTCCTTGACGACGCCCTGCACGAATTCGACGACCATTTCGACGACATTCTGGGTCTTGCTCGGAATGCCGGCAGTGGCCTTTTTCGCAACAGTGCGGAAGATGAACAGAAACACCAGACCCATGAATACCGACCAGCCAAGGGTATCGACATGGAATGCCATGAAACCCATGTCGGTCGCTTCCGCGCCACTCTGGGCCATTGTCCAAGTCGCTTCCTGCACAACGCTGCCGTCGTATCGCTCATAACCAGCTGGGAGCTTACCGTAAGTCAGGTTCTGCAAATGGTGCTGGATATAATCCGCTGAAGAAGTTGCCATATTTGCCTCTAACTCAATGCTTTTGAAATCGTTGGACTATGAGTAATGCGCTTGCCCCTACTGCCAGTACCGCGAGATAACCGGCGAATACGGCGGTCGGCTCCAGGGGTTTAACACCTACCCAAACCAGCACGAAGAGTGCGGCTGTCAAAATAATCTTGCCGGCCTCGCCGGAGTAGAACTCCTTGACGATGACCCGCGCCGACCGGGCTCCGCTATAGCGGTACACCCGATAGGCAAAATAGGCATTGGGGAGCAAAGCTACCAGCCCCCCGAGCAGACCGGAATATCCAGCCACATGACCCTGGACAATCCACAGGATCAAGGCTGCCAAAAGGGCAACCACGCATTGCATAACCAGCACCGGAAAGGCGGGCAACTGACGAAACGGCGTTTTATTGGGTGTTCTTGCGTCCATCCACCCGCCTCGCAGTTAATACCTCAAGCTTCTTTTCGAGTCGCTGTATGCAACAGACTGGTGCATTTACACCAGCTAAAATAGCGCGAGGAGTATAGGTTGAAAAAAGATCAGGTTCAACAGCAACCGGCCAAATGCCGCGGTATCCGCCAACGTTGGCCAGTTCGGCGTTACTTGATATGCATCAGCACACCGTCGAGTTCATCCAGAGAACTGTAGCTGATCACCAGTTTGCCTTTGCCCTTGGCACCATGCTGAATACTGACCGAGGCCCCTATACGCTCGGCAAGATCCTGTTCCAGCCTTTCTATATCAGGGTTCACCCGGGTATCACCGGGTTCACGGCGGGGGTTGAGCCATTGTCTGACCAGAGCTTCTGTCTGTCTCACAGTCAGTCCCTTGGCCACAACCTGCCGTGCTGCCTGTGTCTGCTGCTCCGCAGGGAGACCCAAAAGTGCACGGGCATGTCCCATTTCCAGGTCGCCGCGCTCGAGTAGAAGCTTCACATCATCGGGTAATGACATCAATCGTAACAAATTGGTAATGGTGACACGCGATTTGCCAACGGCATCGGCGACTTGCTGCTGAGTCAATTCAAACTCCTGCTGCAGGCGCTGAAGCGCAATGCCTTCCTCGATCGGATTGAGGTCCTCACGCTGGATGTTCTCGATAAGCGCCATGGCAATGGCCGCTTCGTCGGGTACGTCGCGGATAACCGCTGGGATGGTATCGAGACCGGCCTGCTGGGTGGCACGCCAACGGCGCTCACCTGCAATGATTTCAAAACGACCGTCGGCAATAGGACGCACTACGATCGGTTGCATTACACCTTGAACGCGAATCGAGTTGGCGAGCTCTTCAAGGGCCTGGGGGTCCATATCGCGACGTGGCTGGTACTTGCCCCGCTGGATCAGATCAACCGGCAGATCCTTGAGTTGCTGTTCCTTGCTTTCTGCTTCCTGCCCGGTGTTACCGGGCTGGCCCAATAAAGCATCGAGTCCCCGCCCCAAGCCGCGTTTCTTGACCGCCATGCGTCTATCGTCCTTTTTGATTAGTCGTTCGCGTTGGCCAGGGCCGCGGCCCGAGCTGCCTGCTTGTTGCGGCGCACTACTTCACCAGCCAGCGCAAGGTAGGCCACCGCGCCACGCGATTGTTTGTCGTAACTCAATGCCGGCATGCCAAAACTGGGTGCCTCTGCCAGGCGCACATTACGCGGAATCACCGTCTGGTAAAGTTTGTCACCAAAGTGATTGGTCAATTGTGCCGATACGTCGAGGGTCAGACTATTACGCGGATCGTACATGGTGCGCAGCAAGCCCTCGATCTGCAAACTGGGGTTAAGCACAGCAGCGATACGCTGGATGGTATTGACCAGTGCCGATAAACCTTCAAGCGCATAATATTCACATTGCATCGGAATAATCACCGCGTCGGCTGCCACCAATCCATTCACAGTGAGCATGTTAAGCGAAGGTGGACAGTCAATAAGCACGAAGTCGTAGGCAGTACGCGCGGATGCGAGTGCATAGCGCAGCCGGCTTTCCTTCATCTTCATGGCCAGCAATTCGACTTCAGCTGCGGTCAGATCACCGTTAGCCGGTAATAGATCGTAACCACCGTTATCCGAGCGTTGGACTGCCTGCTTGAAATCGCAGCGATCGGTCAACAGCTCGTACACCGAGTTTTCGAGGCTCGCCTTGTCGATACCACTACCCATGGTAGCGTTACCCTGCGGATCGAGATCCACCAACAGAACCTTACGCTTGGTTGCTGCCAACGAAGCAGCCAGGTTGATGCAGGTGGTGGTCTTGCCGACACCGCCTTTCTGGTTGGCTATTGCCAATACCTTGCCCACAACGACCTCCTATCCGTTCACCGCCTGAACCAGGCGTCGCAGTATCAACAGATGGCGGTTGCCCTGGCAACCAGGTACCGCCAGCCGAGTACTGCGATCCACTTCGAAATCGACCGGCAAGGCTGCTAGCTCCTCTTCCGGGTATTGTCCTTTCATCGCTAACCAGCGCGTACCAGGGTGACTCAGGTGACGCGTCATCTGGGTAAAATCGGCCAGTGAACTGAAAGCTCGAGAAACAATACCATCAAAGGCGCTATCGGTTTGAAAGGCTTCGACCCTGCCTTGAGTCACTTTCAGATTTTCCAGCCCCAGTTCGAGCTTTACCTGGGTAAGAAAACGGGTTTTCTTGCCATTGCTGTCGAGCAACATGAACTGAATATCAGGACGCATGATAGTCAATATGATGCCGGGCATACCGCCCCCACTACCGACGTCTAGCCAATGCTTGCCGCCAACGAAAGGGAGAATACTCAAACTGTCGAGCAGATGACGGCTGACCATTTCATCAGGATCGCGCACTGCCGTAAGATTGTAGGCCTTGTTCCACTTGTGCAGCAGGGCAAGATAATCAAGAAGCTGGCGACTCTGCGTATCGCTGACCGTAATGCCCATCTCGGCAGCACCGCTGGCCAGCTCTGCAGCGTGATCCGTCATTGGTGTCAGGCCTCACGCACGAGGCTGCTGCCAGCCGCGCTGCGTTTTTTCAGATGGATCAGCAACAGGCTGACTGCGGCAGGTGTCACACCCGGAATCCGCGAAGCCTGTCCCAGGGTCTGGGGGCGTATGTCGGCGAGCTTGTGTTTGATCTCGTTGGACAAGCCATTGAGCGCAAGATAATCCAGGCTTTCAGGAATGGCCGTTTGTTCATGCTGACGCAGACGGTTGATCTCATCCTGCTGCCGCTCGATGTAGCCGGCGTACTTGGTATGGATCTCGACCTGTTCGGCAGCGTCAGCCGGAATATCAACCTTGCCGGTCAATTCACACAGGGCGTGGTAATCAACCTCGGGACGACGTAGCAGATCAAGCAAACTGTATTCGTGGGTCAGCGGCGTAGCGAATTTATTCGCGAAGGCTTTACCAATATCGCTGGCCGGTTGAACCCAGGTGCTGCGTAGACGCTGATGTTCCTGATCAATGGCTTCACGCTTGGCGCTGAAAACGGACCAACGGTGGTCATCAACCAAGCCGATTTCACGTCCCTTCTCGGTGAGGCGCAAATCCGCATTATCCTCACGCAGTACCAGACGATATTCAGCCCTCGAGGTGAACATCCGGTAGGGTTCGCGGGTACCCATGGTGATCAGATCATCAACCAATACGCCTATGTAGGCCTCGTCACGACGAGGACACCAGGCTTCCTGATCGGTTGCCCGGCGAGCCGCGTTCATTCCCGCCAGAAGACCCTGAGCTGCCGCTTCCTCGTACCCGGTTGTGCCATTGATCTGACCCGCAAAGAACAGGCCATCAATGACCTTGGTTTCCAGTGAGTACTTCAGATCCTGGGGATTGAAATAGTCGTATTCGATGGCGTAACCGGGACGCAGGATATGCGCGTTTTCCATACCCTCAATCGACTGTACAACCTGCAGTTGCACGTCAAAGGGTAGTGAAGTGGAAATACCGTTGGGGTACAGCTCGTGGGTAGTCAGACCCTCAGGCTCGATGAATACCTGATGCTGGTTCTTGTCGGCGAAGCGGTGGATCTTGTCTTCGATCGAGGGGCAGTAACGCGGGCCTACTCCTTCGATTACGCCTGTATACATTGGCGAGCGATCAAGATTTTTGCGAATGATCTCGTGGGTACGCTCGTTGGTGTAGGTGATCCAGCAATTGACCTGCTCTGGGTGCTCCTCGACCTTGCCAAGGAACGACATAACCGGCAGCGGGGTATCACCGGGCTGGGCGGTCATTTTGCTGAAATCGACCGAGCGTCCATCGATACGCGGTGGTGTGCCAGTTTTCAGCCTGTCAACGCGCAGCGGTAGCTCACGCAGCCGGTTGGCCAATGTCGTAGCTGGAGGATCACCTGCTCGACCGCCTGAGTAATTATCCAGGCCAATATGAATCAGACCACCGAGGAAAGTACCTGTGGTCAAAACCACGTTACTGGCGTGAAAGCGCATGCCCATCTGGGTAACAACGCCACAGACCTGGTCATTTTCGACGATAAGGTCATCACATGCCTGCTGGAATATCCACAGATTGGGTTGATTCTCGAGTATCTCGCGTATGGCTGCCTTGTACAGAATCCGGTCTGCTTGCGCGCGGGTGGCCCGGACTGCAGGGCCCTTACGGCTGTTGAGAACTCTGAACTGGATACCGGCCAGGTCTGTAGCCTTGGCCATTGCTCCGCCGAGAGCATCGATTTCCTTGACCAGATGGCTCTTGCCAATGCCTCCAATGGCGGGATTGCAGCTCATCTGGCCCAGCGTTTCAACATTGTGAGTGAGCAGCAGTGTTTTTACTCCCATACGGGCAGCGGCTAACGCAGCTTCCGTACCGGCATGGCCACCACCTACCACGATCACGTCAAAACGACTTGGGAAATTCACAGCAAACCTCGTTCCGGGCAAATGGCCGGCGTCGGGAAAAGGGCAGAGATTATAGGGCCTGAAGCGGAAAAATGCAGCCTTGGGTTGGCTATTTTTTGAGCAGCGTCTTTTGCAGTTCGCTTAGCTCACTCATTAATTGAATATAGAAAGAAAAGATTTTAAAAGCTTTATGTTGTTAATGCTAATGGTGAGGACGATATCTGTGGGTAAGTGGTTTTAACCCTTCTATTACGGGTGTTTCAGGAGGAAGAAACTCTGTGGTCAAGCTGCGTTTGGATGGGTTCCTACCCGGTGATGAACCTGTGTACAAGTAGGCTACTTATACACAGGCTATTTTGAAGGGGCTTCGTACACAACTTTCGACCCCCTGCTTAGGGGCAGTTGTACACAGGACTCAGGTGCTGAATTTGGACGTTTCAAAGCCAAATAAAAGTGTTCTTTTATCGGTCGGATGTATTATTTGCCAATGCAGAAGCTGGAAAAGATGCGCCCCAGCAAATCATCTGCGCTGAATTCACCAGTGATGGAACCGAGCTTTTGCTGAGCCATTCGTAGATCCTCTGCGAGTAGTTCGCCGGCCCCCAATAGCGTCAGCTGGTCATGGCCGTGACCAAGCAGCTCACTTGCCTCCTCCAGGGCTTCCAGGTGACGTCGTCGTGCACTGAACAGGCTCTCGCTGGTCTGTGAGTAGCCCATACAGCTTTTCAGATGCTCACGGAGCATATCCACACCTTCGCCACTGCGTGCACTCAGGCGCAGTGTCACACTGCCGTCTGGGGATTGTTCCTGGCCAATGGATTCCCCGGTGAGGTCTATCTTGTTCAACACCAGTGTTACTTTGGCCGGGTCCGGTGGGCTGGTCAGAAATTCAGGCCAGAGTTGATCGGGATGTCGTGCCTCGGGTTGCGACGCGTCTACCATGAGCAGGATCCGATCAGCGTCCCCAATGGCCAGCATTGCGCGTTCAACGCCAATACGCTCCACCTGGTCCTGGGTATCTCTCAAACCTGCGGTATCGATGATATGCACCGGCATCCCATCGATATGAATATGCTCACGAAGCACGTCACGGGTGGTTCCTGCTATATCAGTAACAATGGCACTTTCCTTACCTGCCAGGGCATTCAGGAGGCTGGATTTGCCCGCGTTGGGTCTACCAGCAATCACGACGCTCATGCCATCGCGCAGCAAAGCGCCCTGGCCTGCCTCGCGTTGTACCTCCCGCAGTCTCTTGCGGATTGCCTGCAGCTGACCCAGTACATGCCCATCAGCCAGAAAATCAATCTCCTCTTCTGGAAAGTCGATTGCCGCTTCGACGTATATACGCAAACCGATCAGTGCTTCGGTCAGCTCGTGTACCCGTGTTGAAAATGCACCCTGAAGTGAATGCAGCGCGTTGCGAGCTGCCTGTTCCGAACTGGCCTCGATAAGGTCCGCAATGGCTTCGGCCTGGGCTAGGTCAAGTTTATCGTTGAGAAAGGCCCGTTCACTGAATTCACCTGGCCGTGCCGGTCTGGCTCCCGCGTCAAAACAGGCCTTGAGTAACAGGTCCAATACCACCGGACCGCCATGGCCCTGTAGCTCGAGAACGTCCTCACCGGTAAAGGAATGAGGACCCGGGAAAAACAGGGTCAGGCCTTGGTCCAGAGCCCTGTCCTGGTGCCAGAACGTACCATAGTGAGCATGTCGGGCTTTGGGTTGAAGACGACTGATCTGTTGGGCGATCTGTAAGGCCGCCGGACCGGATACTCGTACTATGCCTACGCCACCCTGTCCCGGAGGCGTTGCTATCGCAGCTATGGTGTCTATGTGATAACTGGGGCTCATTGGCGATCTCTGTGGGTTTGGCTTTTAGGCATACAGCAAAACGCCCCGATTACGGGGCGTTTGCTTGGATCAGTTCATGCTCAGTTATTAGCGGCAGCGCCTTTCTCTATCTGCCGGGTAATGTACCACTGCTGGGCAATGGACAGCATGTTGTTGACTACCCAGTACAGCACCAGACCAGCCGGGAACCAGAGGAAGAAGAAGGTGAAGACAATGGGTAGCATCTTCATGACCTTCGCCTGCATCGGATCTGGCGGAGTTGGGTTCAGTTGCTGCTGAATGAACATCGTCGCGCCCATCAGGATAGGCAGGATGAAATAGGGATCCTTTAGCGACAGGTCGGTGATCCAGCCAAGCCATGGAGCCTGACGCATTTCGACGCTTTCCATCAATGTCCAGTACAAGGCAATGAACACGGGCATCTGCACCAGGATCGGCAAACAGCCACCCAGCGGATTGATCTTTTCCTTTTTATACAGCTCCATCATGCCCTGGGACATTTTCTGCCGGTCGTCGCCGTGCTGTTCCTTCAGTGCCGCTAGCTTTGGTGCGACACGGCGCATGTTAGCCATGGACCGATAGCTGGTGGCAGACAATGGGAAGAAGACGAGTTTGATCAGCAGTGTAAGGAGGATGATGCTCCAGCCCCAATTGCCGACGAAACCGTGAATGAAGCTCAGGACCCAGAACAAAGGCTGCGCAATCCACCAGAGAAAACCGTAGTCGACTGTCAGTTCCAGACCGGGGGAAATTGCTTTCAATCGATCCTGGATTTTCGGACCTGCGTAAAAGTCGGCGGAAATGCTTGCCTGCTGACCGGCCGGTACTACTGTTGCGGGGCTGGTGAAACCGACGATGTAGTTTCCAGCACTGTCCTTACGGGTTTGATACACATGCTGCTGACCGGCTGGCGGCACCCATGCGCTGACGAAGTAATGCTGCAACCATGCAATCCAGCCACCATCTACAGTCTCACGCAGAGCCGATTTATCCATATCGGAAAAGTCGACTTTGGTGTAGGAATCATCAGAAGCCCAGTAGGCTGCGCCGAGATAGGTAGCCATACCGGTAGCACTGGAGCTGGAGGGATCAGGGCTGTCGTCGCGCTTGATCTGCCCATAGAGATTACCACTCCAGCTTTCGCCACTCTGGTTATCGATAAGGTAGTCGATATCAACCAGGTATTGGCCACGGGTAAAGGTGAAACGCTTGATGTAGCTGACGCCAGCATCTTCGTAGCGCAGGTCCACTACGACTTGATCGTCATCGCCGAGGGTATAACTCTGGCGCTCGGAAGTATAAAGAGGGCGGCCAGTGGGACGAGCATCTACACCATTCTTACCAGTCAGACCGCTTTGCGCCACATAGGTCATTCCGGCGGAACGTTCCAGAATGGGAAATGGCAAGTCTGGACGATCCTTGCGAACCGGGTATTTCGGCAACGACAGATCAACCAGGTCACCACCGCGTGGGTCAATAGCTACCAGCAGGGTGTCGGTTGCTACCTTGATCAGACTGTTGTTCGCCTGGGAGGTTGCAGGCGTAACGGGTACATCCGCAACACCGGGTTCCACTGCTGATGGAACATCATCAGCTGGTCCTGCTGCAGGCTGAGTGTTTACCGCTGCAGGAACGTCAGAATCCAGGTTCTCACCCGCAGGCTGCTGGTTGGTAACTGCTTCGGGTAACTCTGGTTGGCCGTAGTCTGTATTCCACTGCAGAACCATGAGATAGGTAATCACGAGCAAAGCAGCTATCAGGATATTTCGTTGCATGTTCATGGCTTGTTCATCTGGGAAGAATGATTGTCAGTGGCAGGTGGTACAGGATCATAGCCCCCGTCGCTCCAGGGATTACAGCGGCCAATTCGTTTCGCGCTCAACAGGCTGCCGCGGAGTAGACCATGAGATTCGATGGCCTCCTGGGCATAACAGGAACAGGAAGGATAGAAACGACAATGACTGGCCATCAGGGGACTGATAGCGTAGCGGTAAACCTTGATCAGTCCGAGTGCGAGATTACGCATTGGATGATGGGGGTCCGGATTGGCGTGAACGGGGTGGCTTGTCAGCAGACTTTGCCAGCTTGCGCCACATGCCTCTATACATTTCGTGCAGCGCGGCATTATCAAGTTCGCCCAGGCCCTTGCGGGCCAGGACGACAATGTCGAGATTGCCGAGTTCTGGCTTGTTCAGCCTGAATGACTCTCTGGCAATGCGCTTGACGCGATTACGGTCAACAGCGCGTTTGACACTTTTCTTGGCAATCACCAGGCCCAGGCGTGGGTGATCCAGGTCGTTAGACCTGGCCAACAACAGCACATAGGGCCCGGAGGCCTTGCGAGTGGCGCCGTCGAATACAAGTTTGAATTGACCAGGCGTGAGTAGCCGGTATTCAGGTTTGAATCCGTGGTCCACCAGTACAGCCGGTCTTAAGCTGACAGGCGCTTACGACCTTTGGCACGACGACGGGCCAGTACGTTGCGACCGTTGGCAGTAGCCATGCGTGCACGGAAACCGTGGTTACGCTTGCGCTTCAAAACGCTGGGTTGAAATGTTCTTTTCATCTTGGGATACCTGATTGATTCGCGTCAGAGCAGTGAGCCCCTTCAAGGGACCGGCAATTCTAGAGAATAACCCTTGGCAGGTCAATTCGATTTGGTGCTCTATCCTATTAAAAACAATATAGAAAAGATCTTTTCTTAAAGAATGAAGATGTTAATGCTAATGGTCAGCGTGTTTTCTGTGGGTAAGCCATTATTTTCCATATTTTTCATTGGTTTGCCCGCTCTGAAAGGTTGTAGACAAACGGTGCTTGAATGGGTCCCGTTCATGTGGAGCGGTTGTGGATAACATAGCATTCTATCCACAGGCTATTTTGTCCACATACTTGCATGGCTCTTCTCAACAGGCTTCATGGTCACTTGTGCACACGGCTCATGGAACCGGTAGGAGCCTGTTCCAGAAGCTTTTCAGCTTTTCTTTCGTGAGTTTCGATCGCTTGTTCAGGTTCGGTCGTATGTCTCAGATGCGAGGTAAGAGTGTGGATAAGTAGGCCTTTAAAAGGCTAGAATGACCGCTGGAAATAACCGGCAGGTCAGCTTCAACTGTTAGCCTGCCAGACCAAAAATAATGTCGTTCCAGACGGAAGGACCGGGGGAATACGTGTCGGTTGTACTCTGGCAGCAATGCATCGATTTTTTGCGTGATGAGCTTCCATCCCAAGAGTTCAATACCTGGATTCGGCCTTTACAGGTTGATGGTGATCAGGCTGAACTGAGGCTTTATGCACCCAACCGTTTTGTCCTTGACTGGGTCAATGACAAATATCTGAACAGGGTCCAGGAGCTGCTTGATGATCTGTCTCAGGGACAGGCGCCGCTCGTCTCTCTCCTTATAGGCAGTCGCCGTGCAGCTTCCGCAGT
Source organism: uncultured Halopseudomonas sp. (assembly GCF_963977355.1). Classification (NCBI taxonomy): domain Bacteria; kingdom Pseudomonadati; phylum Pseudomonadota; class Gammaproteobacteria; order Pseudomonadales; family Pseudomonadaceae; genus Halopseudomonas; species uncultured Halopseudomonas sp. The sequence continues at coordinate 15,625 of NZ_CAXBOV010000038.1, forward strand.
CCGCACCCCGCGTGCTCAGCCTGCGCAGTCGGTAGCAGCCTCTGAAGATACTCTTCGCTCTGCCAGCGCCCCTGTGATGCCCCGAACCCAGGTTATCGCCCAGGGGTTTCAACCCGAGCAGGGTCAGCGTTCAAGAATCGAAGAAGATGATCCGCGTCCGCCTCAAAGGGCTGACCAGGGTGGTCCCAGTTCCCCGGTTATCAAACACACCAGCTATCTCAATCGCAGCTTTACGTTTGAGAACTTTGTTGAGGGTAAGTCCAACCAGTTGGCTCGCGCGGCGGCGTGGCAGGTTGCTGACAACCCCAAACATGGCTACAACCCCTTGTTCCTTTATGGCGGGGTTGGTCTGGGCAAGACTCACCTGATGCATGCGGTCGGCAACCATCTGTTGAAAAGGAATCCCGCGGCGAAGATTGTTTACCTGCACTCGGAACGCTTTGTTGCCGATATGGTGAAGGCCTTGCAGATGAACGCGATCAACGACTTCAAGCGCTATTACCGTTCGGTCGACGCCTTGCTGATTGATGACATTCAGTTTTTTGCCAAGAAAGAACGTTCACAGGAAGAGTTTTTCCACACCTTCAATGCACTGCTTGAAGGCGGTCAGCAGGTTATTCTGACTAGTGATCGGTATCCCAAAGAAATCGATGGTCTTGAAGAGCGGTTGAAATCCCGCTTCGGCTGGGGCCTGACTGTTGCAGTTGAGCCGCCCGAGCTTGAAACCCGTGTAGCGATTCTGATGAAGAAGGCCGAACAATCCCGCGTTGATCTGCCACATGATGCTGCTTTCTTCATTGCCCAACGTATTCGTTCAAACGTACGCGAACTCGAGGGCGCGCTGAAGCGTGTTATTGCCAGCGCCCACTTCATGGGTCGGGATATCACTATCGAGCTGATTCGTGAGTCTCTCAAGGATCTCCTGGCGCTGCAGGACAAGTTGGTAAGTATCGACAACATCCAACGTACTGTGGCTGAGTACTACAAGATCAAAGTGTCGGACGTTCTTTCGAAACGTCGTTCACGTTCGGTTGCCAGGCCTCGCCAGGTAGCCATGGCGTTGTCCAAGGAACTGACCAACCATAGCCTTCCTGAAATTGGTGATGCCTTCGGTGGTCGGGATCACACTACTGTTCTGCATGCCACACGCAAGATTGCCGAGTTGCGTGAGATGGATGCAGACATCAGGGAAGATTACAAAAATCTGCTGAGAACCTTGACCACCTGAGGTCAAATTTCCAGTAACCGTTCTCATACTGCACGAGGTCGAAGGAAGACAATGCAATTTACCATTCAGCGTGAAGCCCTGTTGAAACCCTTGCAACTTGTGGCCGGGGTCGTAGAGCGTCGTCAGACCCTACCGGTCCTCTCGAATGTTCTGCTGGTAGTGGATGGAAACACGCTGTCGCTGACTGGCACCGACCTGGAAGTTGAATTGGTTGGCAGGATCCAGTTGGAAGAAGCTGCCGAGGCTGGTGAGATTACCGTGCCTGCGCGCAAGCTCATGGATATCTGCAAGTCGCTACCAGACGATGTTGCGTTGACGCTCAAGGTTGAAGACAACAAGGCGGTTATCAAGGCCGGCCGCAGTCGGTTCACATTGGCTACGCTTCCTGCGTCCGATTTCCCTAATGTAGAAGAAGGTCCTGGTTCCATGACCTTCTCTGTCAATCAGAACAAATTGCGACGTCTTATTGAACGCACCAGTTTTGCCATGGCTCAACAGGACGTGCGTTATTACCTCAACGGTATGTTGCTGGAAATCAACAAAGGACAACTGCGTGCTGTCGCAACAGATGGACACCGTATGGCCATGTGTACCCTGGATGCGGATATTGATTACCAGGAACGCTATCAGTTGATTGTGCCGCGCAAAGGCATACTGGAGCTGGCTCGTCTTCTTGGCGAGGCAGATGACTTGGTCACTATCGTTTTGGGCACCCACCACATCCGTGCGACTACAGGCGATTTCACTTTTACGTCCAAACTGGTCGATGGCAAGTTCCCCGACTATGAGCGCGTTCTGCCCCGTGGCGGTGACAAAATTGTTCTCGCTGATCGCCAGGTGTTGCGCAACGCCTTCAGCCGTACCGCGATCCTTTCTAACGAGAAGTATCGTGGCATACGTCTTATGTTGAGCGACTCGCTGCTCAAGATTCAGGCTAACAACCCTGAGCAGGAAGAGGCCGAAGAAGATATCGCCGTTGACTATAACGGCAGTGCTTTGGAGATTGGTTTTAACGTCAGCTATCTTCTGGACGTCATGAACGTTTTGAGTAACGAACAGGTAAAAATGATTCTGTCCGATGCCAACAGCAGTGCGTTGGTACAAGAATCTGAATCGGATGACAGCGTTTACGTCGTCATGCCGATGCGTTTGTAGGTTACTCAGTACTTCATGCCCCTCAAGCGATTGTCAGTCACCGCGGTGCGCAACCTGCACCCGGTGACGATCTACCCTTCCCCCCACATCAATCTCATCTACGGCGACAATGGCAGCGGTAAAACCAGCCTGCTTGAAGCCATACATATTCTGGGTCTTGCTCGCTCCTTCCGAAGTACTCGTTTGCAACCTGTTATTCAGCATGAACACGAAGCCTGCACGGTTTTCGGCGAATTGCTGCTTAACAACGGCGTGCTTACGTCCATGGGTATTACCCGCAGCAAGGCGGCGGATTATCAGATACGCATAGATGGTCAGACGGTACGTAGCACCGCCCAGCTTGCCGATACTCTCCCTTTGCAGTTGATTAACCCTGACAGCTTCAGGTTGCTTGAAGGTGCTCCAAAGCAAAGACGTCAGTACTTGGACTGGGGTGTGTTCCACGTGGAACATCAATTCTTGAGCACATGGCAGCGTCTTCAAAAAAGCCTCAAGCAACGGAATTCGCTGCTACGACGTGGTAGAATTGAGCGTTCACAACTGGCCCCATGGGAAGCGGAGCTGGTGAGCGCTAGTGAACGAATTGACCAATACAGACGTTCCTATATTGCCAAGTTAAAGCCTGTATTCGAGGAAGTGCTCGGCAAGTTGGTCAGTCTGGATGGTTTGGTTCTCAGTTATTACCGGGGCTGGGATAAAGAGCGGGATCTGCAATTGGTACTCGACTCCCAGTTTGAACGTGACTGTCAGTTGGGTCATACCCAGGCCGGCCCACAGCGAGCTGATTTGCGGTTGCGGATCAAGGGTATGAACGCTGCTGAAGTCCTTTCGCGGGGCCAGCAAAAGTTGGTGGTATGTGCGTTGAAGATTGCGCAGGGTTATTTGCTCAAGGAGCGTGGGCGTCAACAGGATTGTATTTTTCTAGTTGATGACCTCCCCTCTGAACTGGATGAGCATCGCCGTAAGGCCCTTTGTGCATTACTTGAGGGCTTGAATTGTCAGGTGTTTATTACTGGTGTAGAGGCTGAACAGCTTGCCCAGTCCTGGCAAAAAGAAACATTACTGACCATGTTCCACGTGGAACATGGACACATTGTGCAGACCGAAAGTTGTCTGGAGTGACGAGATTATGACCGAAGAAAGAGCCTACGATTCATCAAGCATCAAGGTCCTCAAGGGCCTGGATGCGGTGCGAAAACGCCCCGGCATGTACATCGGCGACACGGATGACGGTACTGGTCTGCACCACATGGTATTTGAGGTAGTAGATAACTCCATCGATGAGGCCCTCGCAGGTCACTGTACGGATATCACTATCGTTATCCACACCGATGAATCCATCACGGTACGCGATAACGGCCGTGGCATACCGGTGGACATGCACGAAGAGGGCGTATCAGCAGCAGAGGTCATCATGACCGTGTTGCACGCTGGCGGTAAATTCGACGATAACAGCTACAAGGTTTCTGGCGGTCTGCACGGTGTAGGCGTATCTGTTGTAAATGCGCTTTCTGAAGAGCTGATTCTGACCGTTCGCCGAGCCGGCAAGGTATGGGAGCAACTATATGTCCATGGCGTCCCCCAGCATCCGCTGAAGGCCGTTGGAGACACAGAGACAACAGGCACCCAGATCCACTTCAAGCCTTCAGCCGAAACTTTTACCAGCATCGGCTTCAGCTGGGACATTCTGGCCAAGCGCCTGCGTGAACTCTCTTTCCTGAATTCTGGCGTGGGCATCCATCTGTCAGATGAACGCACAGGGAAGAAAGAACTGTTCAAGTACGAGGGCGGACTGCGCGCTTTTGTTGAATATCTGAACGTCAACAAGTCCACTATCAACTCTGTGTTTCACTTCGATTTCCAACGTGAAGACGGCATTGCGGTAGAAGTCGCGATGCAGTGGAACGACAGTTTTAATGAAAGCATTCTGTGTTTTACCAACAACATCCCACAACGTGATGGCGGTGCTCACCTTGCCGGTTTCCGTAGCGCTCTTACGCGGACGCTCAACAGCTACATCGAGCAGGAAAACCTGCTGAAGAAGCTTAAGGTAAGCACTTCAGGTGATGATGCCCGTGAAGGTCTTACTGCGATCATCTCGGTAAAAGTGCCTGATCCCAAGTTCTCTTCCCAGACCAAGGACAAGCTGGTCTCCTCCGAGGTCAAGACGGCGGTCGAGCAGGAGATGAACAAATCGTTCTCCGATTATCTTCTCGAGCGCCCGAATGAAGCCAAGGCCGTTGTGGGCAAGATGATTGATGCAGCACGGGCCCGTGAAGCTGCACGCAAAGCGCGGGAAATGACACGCCGCAAAGGCGCTCTGGATATCGCGGGCCTGCCCGGCAAGCTTGCTGACTGCCAGGAAAAGGATCCTGCCCTCTCAGAACTTTACATAGTGGAGGGTGACTCTGCGGGTGGCTCGGCCAAGCAGGGCCGTAACCGCAAGACTCAGGCGATCCTTCCGCTCAAGGGCAAGATCCTCAACGTAGAAAAAGCACGCTTTGACAAGATGCTTTCTTCCGCTGAAGTCGGCACCTTGATCACCGCACTGGGCTGCGGTATTGGCCGTGAAGAGTTCAATGTGGACAAGCTTCGGTATCACAACATCATCATCATGACCGATGCCGACGTTGACGGCTCGCACATCCGTACGCTTCTCCTGACCTTTTTCTTCAGACAGATGCCCTTGCTGATTGAGCGCGGTTATATCTATATTGCCCAGCCGCCGCTCTACAAGATCAAGAAAGGCAAACAGGAACAGTACTTGAAGGACGACGAAGCGCTGGAGGAATACCTCACCCAGTCCGCCCTCGAGGATTCCTACCTGTTCGTCAACGAGGATGCTCCAGGTATTACTGGAGAGGGTTTGGAGCGTATCGTTCAGGAGTTCCGTTCGGTAATGAAGACGCTGAAGCGTCTCGCCCGTCTATATCCGCTGGAGCTGATGGAACACTTCATCTACCTGCCCCGTCTCTCCCAGGAAAACCTCGCTGACAAGGCTTTCATGGACAACTGGGTTGCTCAGTTCGAAACCATGGTCAAGACCGGTGAGAAATCCGGCCAGCAATACAATATCGGACTGCGTGAAGACCGTGAGCGTCACCTCTGGTTGCCGGAAGTTGAGTCGATCTCCCATGGCCTGTCCAGTTACGTCACTTTTAATCGTGACCTGTTTGCCAGTAACGATTACCGAACCATGGCTGAGTTGGGTGAAAAACTGCAGAGTCTTCTGGAAGAAGGCGCCTACATGCAACGTGGCGAGAAGAAAAAGCCGATCACCCACTTCAAGGAAGGTCTCGAATGGATGATGAGCGAAACTGCTCGCCGGCACACGATCCAGCGCTACAAGGGACTGGGCGAAATGAACCCGGACCAGCTGTGGGAAACCACTATGGATCCTGACAGCCGTCGCATGTTGCGGGTTAACATCGAGGATGCTATCGCGGCGGACCAGATCTTCAATACGTTAATGGGTGACCATGTAGAGCCCCGCCGTGAGTTTATCGAGACGAATGCATTGGCAGTTTCCAATCTCGACGTCTAAACCCTCTGTAGGCGGGCAAAGTTAATTGCCCTTTCGGCCAAAGTTAGAGGTTTGGCCAAAGTTAATGACAGCTCGACAGGAACCCCCAGCAGATTATGATCTGCCGGGGGTTTTCCATTTATAAGGCATTGTTTTCTATTGATTAAATATAGGTTGGACTGAATACAATTCATTTGCTATTTAGTCTCGTTTGGCTGAGCTCCCCTTGCTACTATCTGGGCTTAACCACCGCTCAAGACCGTGGGTATGGCCTGAAGGGCTGTGAAGCGCACCACCTTATCTTTAGAAAGATCCTAAAAAGGAATAGTTTTTGAATATGGATTATCAGGAACTCAAGCAGCTGGAAGACGACTTATGGGAGGCAGCGGATCAGCTGAGGGCAAACTCTAAGCTCACCGCCAGCGAATACTCAATGCCTGTTCTAGGGCTGATTTTTCTAAGACATGCCACAACTCGTTTCTATGCATTGCTGGAAGAGGTCGAAAGCAGTATTCCTGCTCGAGCTACAGGTCAGTTACGTGAAGACCGCATCAAATTGGGTTTTCAGGGTAAAGCGGCGATCTACCTGCCGGAAATCGCCCGTTACGAATGCCTGGCTAGTTTGCCCGCCAGTGAAAACATAGCAGCAGCCATCCATGAAGCAATGCAGGCGATTGAAGACAGTGTCACCGATCAGGACGGCAATAAGCTGCTGGCCGGTGCCCTGCCCAAAAATTATCACGGGCTTGAGCGCGACCTACTACCTGACCTGATCAAGATTTTTAACCGCCCCGCTCTGCAAAATGCCAGTGGCGATGTGTTCGGGCGGATCTATGAATACTTCCTTAATCAGTTCGCCCAGAGCGGTGCTCAGGAAGGCGGTGAGTTCTTCACGCCGCCAAGCTTGGTGCGGATGATCGTCAACGTGATCGAGCCTGACCACGGAACCGTGCTTGATCCAGCATGTGGCTCGGCGGGCATGTTCGTACAGACTGGCCACTTCATGGAGGACGTGCGGCACAAGCTTACCCATGATGCGGACATCACTTTCTACGGTCAGGAGAAGGCAGAGGTCAACAGCAAGCTGGCACGTTTGAACCTCGCGGTACATGGCCTGGAAGGCAAAATCCTACTGGGCAACACCTTCTACGAAGATCAGCATCAGCTGGTTGGGCAGTGTGACTTTGTCATGGCTAACCCGCCGTTTAACGTTGATGGTGTGCAGGTAGCGAAGATCAAAAGTCAGGTTGGCACTCTTGAAGACAACCTACCCAAGCGTCTGCCTTTTGGTTTGCCTGGTACCGCTGGCAAGAGCCGAGGCAAAGACTCCACCGAGACCATTTCGAATGGCAACAGCCTGTGGATTCAGTATTTTTACAGCTACCTAAATGCCACTGGCAGGGCCGGATTCGTTATGGCGGCCAGTGCCTCGGATGCTGGCAATAAAGACAGAGATATCCGCCAGCAACTGGTGGAGACCGGCCATGTGGACGTGATGATGTCCATCGGGCCAAAGTTTTTCTATACCCGCAGTCTCCCCTGCACGTTGTGGTTTTACGACAAGAGTAAGCCGAAAGAGCGCTTGGACGGCGTGCTGATGATTGATGCACGGAATGTCTATACGGTGGTATCGGCACGTTCCCATGTATTCACTGAAGAACAGCTAAGCAACTTGTCGGCAATCACATGGTTATATCGTGGTCAGACCGAGCGTTTTGTTGAGTTATTGGGCCACTACCACCAGCAACTGGCTGAGTATCTGCAACAGTTGCCCGAACGGATTAGTGCTGACAATCAGCAAATCTACCGGCTACAAGAGGCCCTAAGCGACCTTGCCAAAGCGTCCTTGCAAGATACGGCAGTAGCAATTGTCCGTACCAAATTGGGTGAAGACCATGGGCTGACGGATGAGCTGTTGGCCGGCTTTCGCACTGAGTTGAAGCAGGTGCAAACGGAAAGTCTTGCATGGCAACAGCTCATAGGGGTTCTACCCCGTTACTGCGGACACTTTTGAAAAGAGGCACAATGTGCCAAA
>NZ_CAXBOV010000039.1:0-22998 GCF_963977355.1 uncultured Halopseudomonas sp.
AACGACCACGGCATCCAATCCGATGCTTTTCGCTTTCAACTCAACAGCGAGTATCCGCAGCGGATCTATTGCACCCAGTACAATGAAACGGATCTGCACTTCATCCAGCGCCTGTGTGAAGAAGAGGGAATTCACTACCACTTCGAACACAGCACCGACAACCATCTACTGGTGTTCGGCGACGACCAGACCGGTTTCCCCAAGCTAGCCAGGCCCACGGCTTACATCCAGGACAGCGGCCTGGTCGCCGACGAGCCAGTGATCAAGCGCTTCGCCATGCGCATCGAAACTCGTCCCAGTCGTGTCACGCGCCGGGACTACGATTTCGAGAAGCCGCATCTGTTGATGGAAGCTGCGCACAAAGCCGAGCAGCCAGCCGAAGGCGAACAGACACCCACTCCGCTGCCCGACCTGGAAGACTACGACTACCCCGGCCGCTTCACCGAGCATGCCCGGGGCAAGCAACTAGCCAGGCGCACCCTGGAACGCCACCGCGCGGACTATCGCCTAGCTGAAGGCAAAAGCGATGTGCCTACGCTGGTGACCGGGCATTTTCTTACGTTATCTGAGCACCCACGTGCCGAATGGAATGACCTGTGGCTGGTAGTCGGCATCCAGCACGAAGGCAAACAGCCCCAAGTGTTAGAAGAGTCCGTCACCAGCGACGTGAAAGACACGGATGGCTTTACCCAGGGTTACCGCAACCAGTTCACCGCCGCGCCATGGGACGTCCATTACCGCCCGCAGTTCGTGCACCCCAAACCCAAGGTGCTCGCCACCCAGACTGCCGTCGTCACTGGTCCAAAGGGAGAGGAAATCCATTGTGACCAATATGGAAGAATCAAGGTGCAATTTCACTGGGACCGCGAAGGCCAAGGCAATGAGCGCACCAGTTGTTGGCTGCGCGTAGCTTCAGGCTGGGCAGGCAATCAGTACGGCGGCATCGCTATTCCCCGGATCGGCATGGAAGTAATCATCACCTTCCTCGAAGGCGATCCCGACCAACCCCTGGTCACCGGTTGCCTGTATCACAAGACCCATCCGGCCCCCTACGAACTGCCCGCCCACAAGACCCGCAGCGTCTTCAAGACCCTCAGTTCACCCGGCGGCGGTGGTTATAACGAGCTGCGCATCGAAGACAAGAAGGATCAGGAACAGATCTACATCCACGCCCAGCGCGACTGGGACGAAAACATCGAGCACGACCAGAAAATCCGCGTCGGCAACGAACGCCATAACCGTGTGGAAGCCAATAGCTACACCGAATTCATGGCCGAGGAGCACCACAGCACCCACAGCGACCGAAAGACCGAAATCAAGGCGAATGACCACCTGACGGTGGGCACCAGTCAGCACGTCAAACTGGGTACCGGACAGTTCATCGAAGCAGGTCAGGAGATCCACCTTTCCAGTTGCATGAAAGTGGTACTGGATGCTGGTAGCGAGATCACCTTCAAGGTCGGCGGCAGCTTCGTCAAACTAGACCCGAGCGGCGTCACGCTTGTTGGTCCTAATGTGAAGATCAGCTCCGGGGGGAGTCCAGGGTCGGGGTCTGGGTCTACCCCATTGTTGCCTGTAGCACCTCAACCCGCTGATACCGCACCCTCTGGTGAAGCAACCGGCAGAGCCAACGTGAACTCATCTGCCTTGCCAGATCAAGGGGAGCCGGGGCCAAAGCAGTTGATCGTCGACGTGTGGGGAGATCCGGGACTGGGCAACCAGATACAGCTACTCGAGCCAGAGGATGACGCATGAGCGGGTTAGTGGATGAACCGATTAAGCAAGGAACTCGCAAGCGCACCGAATACGAAACCAGACAGCGAGCCCGGTTGGCACTGAACATAGATCGCCTGGACGGTGGCACCCTGCAGATTGTTGTAGAAAGCGATATGCGCAGCCACACGGAAGAGGCAGAGATTCAGCAGAATACCTTTCTGGCGGTCATGCCCTTGGCACGCTTGCCAGGACACGAGCGATACGACGAACAACCCAAAGGCGCACTACCCCGCGCCGGACGGATCTACATTTTCCGTCAGGGAACACTGTGGCGAGAGTTGGCCTGCGATGGCAAGGGACACCTCTCCGATGTGGACGTCACGCACTGGCGACGGCAGTCAACTCAGACAAACGCTGCCGATAACCGCCCTGCTGTGGGCAAGCAGCAATCACTTGTTCTTGTACCCATGCTGCTCCAAGGCCGGTTTGTCGGCAATGATTATGAGATGGCCTACAGCGAGCTGCCTTGGACGTGGGAATACATAAGCTGGCTCGAAGAAAACAGAAGTCGGGTAACTGATCGCTGCCAGATGCTAGGTCCAGCGTGGTCCGCTGCGGTGATCGGAGGTGACCAGTGGAGTGCAAGCCAGAGCATGCCGATTACGGTGATCGACAAGGAATCGGAAGGGCTACGTCCACGGGATTTCAGCATCGAGAGCCTGATGGACGATCCCGCTCTCTTCAAGCCCGCGCTGTCAACGATTCCCGCTAGCGCTTGGGCAGTCAAGTTACAGCAGACCCTCGAGCAGCTTGCCATCCACGAAGCTGCGGGTCCTGCTCAACCGCTTACGAGTTTTACTGCGGCTTCCGATGTGCTTGCAGATAAGGCTCTGCGCGGATACCCGCAGTTGGTCGGGCTAATGCTTGACGATCCCCTCTTCACGATGCGTCATGCGATCGCCCAGATCCGGCTCGCAGAACAACACCTGCTGGCCCTCAATGCCCTGATCCCTCATAGCCCGAACGGGCGTTATGCCCAGATACTTCACAGCACAGTTCTGCACGAGCGCAACAGCCCACTGGCGAAATTCAAAAGCTACCTTGATACCGAGCAGATAGAAGATGCTGTATTTGAAAACCAGCGGCTTCTCGCTCGCAATTACATGGAAGCTATGCTCGAAAGGTTGATAGGTCTGTTTGATGGCCCTCTCAACCTGGTGGCAAAGGACTGGCTAATCAGTAACGATGAGCGACTGTTGGAGCCATATGTCTGGCTGGCAGAAGCTTTGGATGCTCTCGGCAAGAACCCGGCTCAGTCCGATGCTTTGTGTCTCGGTACAATGCGTAGCGATCTTCAGAGAAGTCTTGGTCAGATCAGTGAGGCTCTGCTGAGCGGAACGCATGATCTGACTCGGGATATGCTGGCAGGCACAGACGGCGAACTGCCAGATGCAGTCGTCCGCATCCAGGCACTGGCCGAAAATGCCCGCCAGCCTGACCCGAAAAACATGGGCTTGAGCAGCCTGTTGCAGATGGTAGACATCGATCCGGAGGACACTGACCGGGGGCTGGTATTCAAAAGCTTGCACTCCCTGATCGGGGACGTGATGGACTATTTTTCCGTGACCGTCCTGACCCACCTAAACCGCCTGCAGGCTAGTGAGGTTGTTATACAGGTCGACTTCCACCGCTTGTTCGCACCCTCCCTTGGCATCGTCAATCGCCTTTCACCGAAGTGGCACGGACTTCAATTGATGACTGCTGGTGAGGCTCAAACGCAGAACCTGCGAATTCTGGGTGTTAACACAGGTAATCTACGCAATGGCCTGACACCTGCGGAGCGACGTACCTTAACGCGAAAGCATTACCTTTACGGCAACATTCTTGATCACGAAAACCGCATCATAGGGTCTAGCAGTCCTCGTCAGCTTGGGGGCAATATGCTGCCCAACCAGGGCAGCACTACTCTCATTGTTGCTCCAGAAAATCACCCCGAGGTACGGAAGTTTAGCGTCTGGAAAAGCACCATAAGCGATCACGTAGAGACAGTGGTCCGAACACCTGCAATGCCTTTGGTTGCAGTGGCGTGTGCTTTGTATAACTTACGCGCGCAAACTGAAGATATGAGGGAATTATTGAGTGAGGGATTCGAAGGTGAGTTGCGGTACACCTTTGGAAGGCTCTCTGCGGGAGCGGATCTAGCCATTGCGATTGGCAACCTCACCAAATATATCTTTGGGTCGGGACACGGACTCGTACAATTCTTGAACAAACCTCGAGTTGAGGTGCCCGGGTTATTGCCTAAATGGCGGACCAACCTGATCGCACAAACAGGCAGCTCTAAAATCCCCATCCTTCGCATCGCATCTGGCTTAACTATCTTAATTTCGGCCACGCTCTCGACGTGGGACGCCAAACGAGCCTGGCATCAAGGCGACCGGAATGCCGCTGTCGCCTATGGCGTCGCAGCCACCGGTGGCGCTACATGGGGTGCCTATGCGCTTGGCATGTCGATCAACCCAATCGTATTGGCCGCAGGTGCGATACTGTGTATCGGCGGCAGTATAGTTGCCGGATGGTTAGTTGATAGTGATATAGAAGCGCTGCTCAAAAACGGTCCTTTCGGCAAGCAGCACGGCGAAGCTGGAGTAATTGATAGTCTGGTCGGCGACGATCAGCGATTCGCCCACCTCGCCAATCCACAGAATGCTTATACTCAATTGCTCGGCATTCTCGGCAAACCAGTAGTCCGGGTGGAGCGTTTTTCGGACTGGAGTCGCAGTGCCCCAGATCATCAACAGATCCAGGTCAAGCAAATAGGCGACCAGAGATCGATGCTTCCAAATATCTGCCAACCGAGCAATGCCCTGCCATTTGATGAGGACGACTGGGCGGTGACGTTGCACTCACCGCTGCTATCAATGTTTGGCCCCGGTGGAGAGTTTCGCTTGAATGCTGTAGAGCAAATGAGTTCCTTGCCACTTACCGGCGCGTTCAATGTAGCGCGAGTCGAGCAGCGCGTCATTAGTGAGGCCAAGTTGGCAGCGCTGCCGCTGGACGACTCAACGGTGCTGTATGTGTTACCCCGAAAATTTCCTGTAAGAACGCTGACACCGCTGCAACGCCATTACAACAAGGTTACTCAGAGCCTTAAGGTCATGGCGCAGTTCCAGATTAATTACGAAGAGAACACAGGAAAACTACTGGTCCTGCCTCAACCCAGTCCAAAACGCTGGCAGCCTTACACCACTGCTTTTCTCCGCACACCCGCGCAAAATGCGAAGCCCGATGAAGCACCCTACTGGCTGATAGAGACCACGGAATTCAAGGTATGACAAAGCAGGAGGAAATCTCAACTTATGGACCTGGTACTTTTGGTGCAAGCCGCGTCCCCACGTTGGCGCCAGCCAAGGAGGAAGCACATACTGGCTTAATGGATCGTCTTCTGGCTTGGGGACACTATGCCGGCCTCGATTCCGCTGTGGAAATAGATCATCAACTTGAAGCCGAACTGCATATCATTTCGGAGCGGCAGCAACAGGAAAAAGGGAAACAGCAGATTTTTTGCGATGCTCAAAGATGGAACTTCGAGAACGTAAATCGTGCGCCGTATTTCCTGTTTATCTTGAAGGTTTCGTGCTTTTTTCTCCCTTTATTCGTATGGGGTGGACTGGCAGGTGTCATGCTTGGTGATTACTTGTATGTTCCCGTACTCGGACTCTCTCTTGCGTTCATAAACCTATATTTGGCTACTTCGTCAAAAAAGCGGTACGCCTACTTAATCATGATTTTAGGCGCGGTCGTAACCGCCGCCGCCATCGCCTGGAACCAAAACGCCCTCTGGGGCTACTGGGCAGATCAAACAGCCTTCTGGCTCGGCATGATCCTGTTCGGTATCGCGCTATTCGGTGCTGACGCCCTCCTCTGGCTATATGCCCGCTTCTACACCCACGACGGCAGCGGCTTTAACCGCCGGGATGGCACGCTGACGATCGCGCGGCGCTTCCGCAAGCCTTTCGTAGCGCCTTTCTATGAGTTCGATCCTTATATCCAGCTTCAGGTCACCCCGCACGGTGGTCACGATTACGTGCTCTGGTTGCGGCACCGCTATACGGATACATCTGTTTGCCTGGCCACCAAGCTGCATAGCCTGGGACTGGATAAACCGAATGTTCTGGCTTTCTGGGATACTCTGCAGCGCTATATGGATGTAGACGAACCGCTGCCTGACTTACCCATTCTGGAGCAGAGCAGGCATCTGGATCCGGTAACAGCGGCATTCGACCGAGCTCATGACAGGCCACCCCGCCGCTGGCGTGATACGGATGTGAAAACCTGGCGACGCAAGGAAGCGCGAGAGCTCAGAAAGAGGCTGGAAGCCTACCCCTGGCAACAACATCCTTGCATCCTCCGAGCCAGGATCGACCCAAATCTGAGCATTGAGACCTATTACCGTCAGCAGGAAGCAAGGGGCATCCATGCCACCCCCAAGGCCAATGATTTCGATAATGTCCATCGGCCGTGAGCATGACTTGCACGAGACCTGAAACCGCCAATGGATCATCGCCTTCACAAGGATGAGTTTTCGTAGTCACAATGGGGCCGAGTCATTGGTCACACACAGACACCCACGTCTGCCTGGCTATACAGCTCCATGGCATGGGCTTTGATAGAGGGTCTGATGGTTTTCTGGGAGAGGTTGCAGCGCTATATGAACGTGGATCAGCGGCTGCCTGGTTTACCCATTTTCGAACAGAGTCGTCACCTGGATCCGGTGAATGATGTGCATGGCGAAGGTAGTGGTTGTCCGACGCGGCGCTGGCGGGTTGTAGATCTAAAAAATCTGGCGGCCTACAGGGTACAACAGGCGCCATTCATATTACTGGAAAGAATTGAACCCAGTCTCGGCATCAAGGCGTAAAACCGTCAGCAGGAAACCGACGGCATTTACGCAACACCCAAAGGGTATATCTTCGATAACATTCAACCGTCCTGAACATGCTATGGAGTGAAACAAAACCTGCCGGGTAACAGCCGACGTGGCTCAATTAGTCAACAGAAGTCGTGGGACGGTTTTTCGCCTTGTCTGAGGCATCATAGCGTTTGCAGACAGCGCCACGACGCAGCCAGCGGCAACGGATACGCATTTTTGAGGGATGCTCGGCGTTGGTATTCATAGGGCACCCCCGATGCAGCGGATGGACAATGTTGTAAGAGTCTGGATGTGCATGGTCGATCTCCTGATGGTGGGGTTTTACCCCCTTGAGATAGACAATGCCAAAGCGCGCGTTAACGGGGGGTTAACGTATTCAAGACAATTTCAACTTTTCGTCCTGCCGTTCCAGGTTCATTGGCGTAACCCCACCCCAGCTTCTCGGTGAATCGCTCGGTGAGCTTCAGACCCAGCCCGAAACCGGTCTCGCTGGAGGCCTCCTCGCCCTGGCTCAAGCTGTTCACGATCTCGACATGCCCTGCCCGCTGGGTGATGGTCACCGTGCCGCTTCGGGTGTGCTGAAACGCGTTACGAATCAGGTTGCCTAACACGATGCGGGTTGGCGCCTCGGGCAAATAGAGTTCAACTGGCTCCAGATTCAGCTCCAGATCAACAGGGTGGCCTTGTAACAGGTAGCGCAGTCCATCAACTAGCTCTCCGATGATGTCGTCCAGCCGCAGCATCACAGAGGGATGCGTCGAGCTGTCGTCACGGCCCAGCCAGAGCAGGGTTTCGGTTACATCCTTCATGGTCAGGCTGGCGCGATCAATGCGGTTGATAATCTCCGTTTCACGCGGATCAGGATCTGTTTGAGATGAAGTCTGAATCTTGCGCAACAGTTCGAGGTTGGCACGCACTACACTGATTGGCGTGCGCAACTCATGGCTTGTATGGCTCAGAAATAACTGCTCGCGCTCAAGCCCCTGATGGGCCGATGTGAGGCTGGTGCGAACAAGTTCGGCAAAGTGATTAAGCTCGGGATAAACGAAATCCGGTACTGGTTCATTCAGGTTGCTTGTGCTCAAGCCCGCAGCCCAGTTACCCAGGGCGGTAATGGGTTGCGAGACCCGTCGCCACAACAACCCCACAGCCAGACCGATCATCAGCGAGGTACCCAAACCGATCAGTATCAGGTTGATCAACCTATTCTGCGCCGGCGAGATCACCTGCCCTGCCCCATTGGGCAGGGGCGCCAATTGCTGAGTGACAAAGCGGTCACCTGCTGGCGTTTCCTGCCTCACAGCGAAATAGAGTCTGGCCGTTGGTTCACCTTCATTGGCATATACCTTGTAAAGCGCACCGGACTGCTCCGGCGGCCGATCAAAGGCATCGCGAATGAACGCCGGTTGCTGTTCCCAGGTACGGGTAACAATGTATTCCTCACGCGGCGCCGGGATACCCAGCTCGAATGCCACGGTTTGCATGCCAGCACGACCCAGTTGGCCCGCCACAATATTATCCATACCACTCATATAGGAATGGGCAGAAAGAAGCGTGTAGCCAGTTACCAGACCAATACCAAGAGTAAGAATGGTCAGCAGCGCTATCCATTTCAAACCTAGTAGCCGCATCATGGAGAGGACTCCCGTATGGCAAATCCAAAGCCGGCTACGGTGTGCAGCAGATGCTGTTCAAAATCACCATCAATGGAACGCCTGAGGTGATGCATGTGCACCTTGAGAGAATTGCTGTCGGGCACATCTTCGCCCCATATGGCTTGCTCAAGCTTTTGCCGCGGCACGGCTGCTGGCGAGGCGCGGAGCAAATGCTCCAGCAACTTCCAACCCGTCGGCGATATTTTCAGGGCTGTGCCGCCCCGGGTCGCTTCGTGGGCTGTCAGGTCAATACGCAAATCAGCACATTGCAGAATCTTTGCCTGACCGCTTCGCCGACGTGTCAAAGCCACGACGCGCACTACGAGCTCCTGGAGCTCAAAAGGTTTGACCAGAAAATCGTCTGTGCCCGCCTGAAAGCCAGCCAGTTTGTCATTTAACTGGTCACGGGCCGTCAGCATCAGGATCGGGACATCATTGCCATCGGCGCGCAGCCGCTCGCAGACGCTGATCCCATCCAATCGCGGCAGGTTAAGATCCAATAGCATCGCGTCGTATGCATGATCCTGACTTAGCTGCAAAGCCATGACGCCATTATCGGCATGGTCACAGCGGATACCCTCGAGTTCCAGATATTGGATCACGGTCGCAGCCAGATCCCGATCGTCTTCCACCAGCAGAATGTCCAGCATGTTATTACGGTCTCGTCAGGGTGCATCGGCGGTGCCAGCGTACTAGCGGGCCAGCATCGCGTCAGTAAGGGTGAAGATCAAGCCCGGGAGTGTCGATACCGGCGGGTTAACGCTTGGTTAAATCCTGGCATCCCATCCTGGACCTGCGACTTTCATGCATATGGTGCAGCCTCTGACAGGCTGCTAATATCCGCCTATGAAAATCGCCCGCCATCAACGTTTCTCGGTCGCCATGGTGCTCTATGTCTGCACGCTTTTCAGCGTGCTCACATACGGCTTCCATCTGGGGCAGATGGGCGGGCAAGCACCGCACGGCCCCGACCTGGTGTTTTGCGGCTCAGGTGACCAGATACCCGGCTTCATGCTGGGCGAGGAGCTGACGCAGCACTCATCCAGCGATATGCAGCTAACCTGCCCGCTATGCACCCTGGGACATGGCAGCGCCCTGACCTCCATCGAGTGGTCAGTGGATTTGCCGCCGGCTTATCGCAACCTCTTAGGCCCGCTCCCAAACAATGACAGGCCAGCGCCACGATTTACCTGGCCCGCGCTCAATCCCCGTGCACCACCCGTCGCCGCTCGCGCGACGGCCATGTTCAGCTAGTCTCAAGCCCTTTTTCCTGCAGCCAGAACTGGCTGGGCTGACCCGTTGCGTCCACACAGCAAACGACTCTTTCTGTCTCTCGCCCGCCCACGTGTGTGCGGGTAATAATTGTGGATTACAACAATGCCAAAGCCATTTGCTCTTTCTGAAAAAAACAGTCTTCGCCGTCAGATTGCCTTCGCCATCGTGTTTAGCGGCGCAACCGCCGCTCATGCCGCACCAATCGAAGAAACGGAAGAACCACTTCTACTGCCGCCTCTAGTAGTCACCGCAGTACAACAAAGCTCGCCCCTGATTATCATCGCTGACCCAAAGGATGCCAGACAGCCGGTGCCTGCCAGCGACGCCTCTGACTATCTGAAAACCATTCCCGGGTTCTCCGCGATTCGCAGCGGGGGCACCAATGGGGATCCGGTTTTACGGGGCATGTTCGGTTCGCGGCTGAACCTGTTGGTTAACGATGGTCAGATGCTGGGCGCATGCCCTAATCGCATGGATGCACCAAGTTCGTATATATCGCCAGAAACCTATGATCTGCTGACGGTAATCAAAGGTCCGCAAACGGTCCTCTGGGGGCCGGGCGCGTCAGCGGGTACAGTGCGTTTCGAACGGCAACCCGAACAATTCGACGCACCTGATAGCCGATTGCACGCGAGTATTCTGGGCGGTTCCCATGGACGTTTCGATACATTGGTAGACGGGGCCGCTGGTAACGGGGACGGCTATATCCGATTCGCTGGGAACGAGGCGCGCTCCGACGATTACAGTGATGGCAACGGCGACACAGTCCCGTCACGGTATAGCAAGTGGAATACCGATCTTGCGATTGGCTGGACGCCTGACACAGGCACCCTGCTGGAGCTCACCGCGGGCCGGGGCGACGGCAAAGCGCGCTACGCAGGCAGAGGCATGGACGGCACGCAGTTCGCACGGGAAAGTCTCGGCCTGCGTTTCGAGAAAACCGGGCTTGGTGCCATCGACAAAATCGAGGCTCGGATCTATTACAACTACGCCGATCACATCATGGACAACTTCTGCCTACGCCAGCCGGACCCCACCAGCATGATGCCCGTGCCGATGGCCTCCCAGGTCGACCGCCGCACTGTGGGCGCGCGCATGGCAGCCACTCTGAACTGGACTGACCTGGAATTGGTTTCAGGCGTCGACATTCTGCGTAGTGAACACCGCAAGCGAGCCTCAAGCTACAACATGATGAGTGGTACCTTTACCGACGCCGACCAGTTCGCCTGGGACAAGGATGCGGTCATGCGCAACTACGGGTTGTTTGGTGAGTTGACCTGGCATCAGAGCGACCTGACTCGCGTGGTCTCTGGAGTGCGTCTGGACCGCGCCTCCACCCAGGACTACCGCGACCGGATCAAGGGAATGGGCATGAACATGGGCACGCCCAACCCCACCGCCGGTCAGACTCGCAGCGACACCCTGCCCAGCGGATTCGCGCGTTACGAGCAGGACATGGCTGACACACCCACCACCTTCTATGCGGGCATCGGGCATGTACAACGCTTCCCCGATTACTGGGAACTCTTCTCCGCAGGCAGCGGACCTGCTGGAGCAGCCAACGCCTTCGACGGTATCCGACCGGAAAAAACCACACAACTCGATATTGGCGCCCAATACAACGGTGACAGACTGCAAACCTGGGTATCGGCGTACGCAGGCCAGGTACGCGATTACATTCTGTTCAGCTACGGCACCAATATGATGGGTATGCGTACCAGCCAGGCAGATAACGTGGATGCGCGAATCATGGGTGGCGAAGTCGGGCTGGCCTACGAGCTCAATGCCAACTGGACTGGCGACGCGACACTCGCCTACGCCTGGGGAAAGAACAGCAGCTCCGGCCAGCCTCTGCCGCAGATGCCACCATTGGAAACCCGCCTGGGCCTGAACTACCAACAGGCCAACTGGAGCGCTGGAGCCCTGTGGCGAGTGGTAGCCCAGCAGAACCGAATCGACGAAGGAAAGGGAAACGTGGTCGGACAGGATGTATCGCGTAGCAGCGGTTTCGGCATCTTCTCGATCAACGGAGCCTACCGATTGAACGAAACGGCCAAACTGAGCGTCGGGGTCGATAATATGTTCGACAAAGCTTACGCAGAGCACCTCAACCTGGCCGGTAATTCAGCATTCGGCTTCCCCGCAGATCCAGTCGCAATCAACGAGCCCGGGCGAACCTTATGGGCCAAGGTAGAATTGGATTTCTGATGAAATATGTGAACGCCGTCTCCGGTCGTTACGATTTCAAGTTGACCGCGGCGGCGTTTCACTGAACTCTAGTCACGCTAAAAAGCACAACAATATCTGTAACTCAAAGGAAATATCATGTTCAGTCACGTCATGCTCGGCGCCAACGACATTCAGGAATCCAAGGCTTTCTACGACGCCATCCTCGGTGTTGTGGGCTGCAAACCCGGCGTAATCGACGAAAAAGGTCGCTGCTTTTATTTCACCAAGACCGGCACTTTCGCACTCTCCCCCCCGATTAACGGCGAACCTGCCTCCCATGGCAACGGCAGCACCATTGGCTTCGCGATGGAAAGTGCCGAACAGGCTGATGCCTGGCACGCCGCGGGCGTTGCCAACGGCGGCACCACCTGTGAGGATCCGCCTGGTGTACGTGAAGGCGGCGGCATGAAGATGTATCTCGCTTACCTGCGCGATCCATCAGGCAACAAACTCTGCGCGTTGCAGCGCATGGTTTAAAGCCGGACCAGCAAGCAAAAAAAAAGGACCCCAAGGGGTCCTTTTCATTACCGCGACCCGTTTCAGGGCTGGCTAGCGGTTACCGCATCGAGTGTGACCAGGGTCTGGGCAAGTACGCGACCGTTGAAGATGCACCTGTTTCCATAACGATCTGAGCCTTGTTAAGCACAATACCTTTCAGCGTGGAATGGGTGAGTAGAGTCGTCTGACCGGACACCTGCCGGAAGATATTCTCCGTCTTGGC
The DNA here is from genome assembly GCF_963977355.1 of uncultured Halopseudomonas sp. Lineage (NCBI taxonomy): Bacteria > Pseudomonadati > Pseudomonadota > Gammaproteobacteria > Pseudomonadales > Pseudomonadaceae > Halopseudomonas > uncultured Halopseudomonas sp. The sequence goes on from NZ_CAXBOV010000039.1 coordinate 12,530, forward strand.
GCCGCCAGTCAATTGCACCTCCCCACCCGTTTCCAGCAACAAATCCTGTGATATCTGCATAACCCAGACATCGTTGGCTGCGCCATCGAAGGTAAGGTCGGCTGACGCTGTTACCCCACTTGTACAAACCAGGAGTAAAGCTCTCACCTAAGATATCGTCCTGGGTTCTGCACGGCGCCCCGAACCAACACTTGGCAACAATCGACAACTCCGGCACTATCAAATCAGAGCAAGGATGACAGTCAGCCCCCTCCCCTCCAGGCATGGACGCCAGGCATCTCCTCTGCACTCAACTCATAAAACGGCTACACCCTGCGCAAAGATTAAGCGCACAGGTGGGGCGGTAGCGTGCCTGCCTTTAACAGCGTGTTTTTGGTAAAGATGTCATCAGGCGGGCAAAAAAGCAGTGGTCGCATGTAAGATCGGAGATAATCAGGTAACGCAAAATTCTCTGTGCTCAGCATGAACCTGAAAACCTCCACAGATTCGCGCAAACCCTTGCATGTGCAACGAGCTTTGGGCCGGGTTTCATGCATGGCGTGCAGTAACTGGCTATTTATACAGTAGTAATGAATTCACAAAATACCGAGTTCAAGCGAATACTCAGATTCTAACCGCACGCCCCGCAAGAACATGATTTTTATACAAAAGTTGCCCAAACCCCGTCGCAGGTTCACGGCGTTATACAGAAGCATTCATTAACCATTACCGCAGAATGCGGTCTAATCACTGTTAGGCGTTATATGAATCTGACAGAGCAAGAACAGCGCCACCTTGAGAACCTTAAGAAAACCGAGGAGTCATTCTATCGATGGCGTTATCTGAACCTCGGGATGGGCGTTATTTCGCTGTTACTGGCCTTTGGTGGGCTTCTGTTCTTGTCCTCTCTTTCGAGTGAGCTCGGGGCTCGGTTCGGAAACCACCCTATGTTTTATTTACTGGCCATTTTGGGCGGTGTTGGTATTGGGTTGGCGGTGCGCGGCTGGAGAGGAAACTCCGCTAACCGCCTTTTAATTGCGGTCCTTGAGGAGCTCACCCGCCATGAGCGCAATAAAGCCTAACCAGTCGCTGTTGCCGGACAATTTCTCCACCGCTTCGCGGCTACAAAATTGCCGCAAAGCTCTACGTTATACGAAGAAAATATGAGTAAAAGCCTAATTATTATTTTGTTAATTTTCTTATGTGGCTGTAGCAAGCACCATGAGATAGACGATTTTTTAAGCCAAAGCCTAGGGTATTCCATTAACGAGAGTTACAAGGTTTTATCAGAATCACATACTAGCTTTCCGTTAGACCGATTTGGTTTATATAATGCCAACTACAAGTTACAAATATCAGATAAAGATCACCAACGTTTGTTGTTGGTAGCAAAGGACGCGTGGAAGCCTCAACCGGAAAGCACGGATTCAGTTGGAGTATGGGAATCTATTGTTATGCACGATAAATATGGCCTAATAAGCATTGCTAGATTCAGTTCAAATTCTAGGATTATCCGTGTCCATGTTTCTGAATATTAGCATTAACATAAATTCTAAACTGTCGTATAACCAGTGCAGGCACGGCGACGCCCACTACATTGCGCCTTCGGCTCCATTCCGTGGGCGCGCATGCTGCAAGCGTTATGAATCAGCACGGAGAGCGCGATGCTTGAGCTGAGACCCAATTGCGAGTGCTGCGATAAGGACTTGCCGCCGGAATCGACCGAGGCAGTAATCTGTACCTTCGAATGCACCTTTTGCATTTCTTGCGCAGCCCAGGTTTTGAACCACCAGTGCCCAAACTGTGGAGGAAACTTTGTGTCTCGGCCCATCCGTCCCGCGCAGCTCTTGGCCAGATACCCGGCTTCAACGTCACGGATCCTCAAGCCTGGTGGCTGTGTTGCCAATTCATAACCAATCACTGCATGGGACCGGCTCTCCGCCGCTTCGCGGCTACAAACCGGCCCATGAGTTCACACGTTAGGCACAGCAATTGATCATGCGAAATCTCCTGCTTTACACGACCTTGGTATTTGCCTTCGTAAGTGTCCTATCTGGTATCTTTATTAGTCAGTCCACTTTTACCCAGGACATCAGCACCGCTAGCTTATCTGAAGCTCGCTGGGCGCTAATCACCATAATGCCTGTAGTTTTCATGGTGAATTTTGTTTGGCTACGCAGCACTCCAACAAAAGGAAAGATTGATACATCCTTGCAAATGTTTGGGCAAACAGCTTTATTTATTGCCCCTTTTTACTGGCTTTTCAATCATGCGTAAGCAGCGCCTAACCAGCGGCAGCACGGTGACCGCTTCTCCGCCGCTTCGCGGCTACAAACCGGCACGTGTGCCGGACGTTAGGCAATAAAAAACATGATGCCGTGCAAGTACCAAACTATTTTAGGCGGAAGCGCGACGATAGATCTCGATTCAGTCTTTGACATCGTTTCCGGGTATAGCCAACGGCGGCTAGGCTGGTCTGCTCTCATAGTCTATGAGCCGCTTTCTAACGTCTTCGTGGAGCTGTGTTCAGAGCCGCAAGATTATCGCGGGAACTCTGCTACCGAAGAGCAAGAAGTGGATGAAGCACACATTCAGACCGTATATGGGCTGACTGCCACACAGTTATCAAACATCAAAAAGAGACCGAATGAGTGGAAGCTTATTCAAAGGTAGGGGGGCGTTTAACTACGCCTAACAATCGCAGGCACTGGGACAAATTTTCCGCTGCGCTCCAATTTTGCCCGTGCTGCGGGCGTTAGCAGTTCAGCTAGCCCCCCCTGCCTCTTGCAGAACGATCAATAAAGGTATAATTTCTACTCATGGATGAGTTTGAATTCGACGAAGCCAAAAGCCAAGCCAATCTGGATAAGCACGGTATTGATTTCGTTGCGGCTCAAGGGCTGTGGAAAGATCCTTACCTGCTGGAGATTCGCGCAAAATCAGAGGGTGAGCCAAGGTTTTTGCTGATCGGCAAGATTGGTGAAAAGCACTGGTCGGCTGTCGTCACCTACAGGGAAGGTCGTTCTCGCCTAATTTCAGTCAGGCGTTCCCGCAAGAAGGAGGTTGAGCTCTATGAAAGCTAAAGACTTCGATAAAAAATTTGAAGCAGATCAGGAAGACATTGTTGATGACCTGGACCTGTCCTCTGCTCGCCGCGTTAATCAGGTACAAAAGCGAATCAACGTCGATTTTCCGGCTTGGGTTGTCGAGTCGTTGGATCGCGAGGCTGCGCGTATTGGCGTTACCCGCCAATCGATCATCAAGGTGTGGCTGGTAGAGCGTCTTCAAGTAGAATCTGCTAACAAGCTGCTCAATGGTGACGCCGCAGGCGGCGCACATTAGCGGAGCGTTATGAATCAGCACGGAGAGCGCGATGCTTGAGCTAAGGCCGAACTGTGAGTGCTGTGATAGAGATCTACCGCCGGAATCGACCGAGGCAGTAATCTGTACCTTCGAATGCACCTTTTGCGTTTCTTGCGCAGCCCAGGTCCTGAACCACCAGTACCCAAACTGTGGAGGGAATTTTGTGCCTCGGCCCATCCGCCCTGCGCAGCTCCTGGCCAAATATCCGGCTTCAATAAAGCGTGTCCATAAGATTGGAGGCTGTGTTGCCAATTCATAACCAATCACTGCATGGGACCGGCTCTCCGCCGCTTCGCGGCTACAAGCCGGCCCATGAGTTCACACGTTATGTTTCTGCTTGAAAGGTCAACAAATGAAAGAGAAGTTCAAGAAAATCATCCACGATGGGCTAAGTAAAGCTAAAGCCAAGAGTGTTGATATCTATACTTTTGCGCTATACCACGATCACGAATCTCACTTCGCTACTGTATGCATCGATACCATTGAATCTTCTAAACGATCCGTCATTTCAAGCAACGAGTTTTCAAAAAAATACTTCATGCGCTCAATTATGAGTGGCGAGTTACCATCTCCAGGCGCATGGAATGCAAATGGCGGGCGTAGTTTTTCACTTGGAGACTTCGCTCTGGTCAATGTCTCGGAAGTAAAAGTTGCCCGACTGCCCAAGTTGCCAGATTTTTACATTGATATGGTGCTTGCGATTGAGGAGACGAGGGCCTTGATCGAAAAACAGAGTACCCATGGTCCTCAACTCTTGTATTGTTGCTCGACAGAAAACAATGAAGTTGGCTTAGTTTGGTCGTAAAACATAACCAGTGCAGGCACGGCGACGCCCACTACATTGCGCCTTTGGCTACATTCCATGGGCGCGCATGCTGCAAGCGTTAGGTTTCACAATGTCTGATAGAGGTCCGGAGAAAGGCTGTGGAATGCAAGATATATTTGAATATGCGGCGGCTGACCTGGGGTTATCGAGAATGGATTTTGCCGAGCTTAAAGCTGGCCTCGCGGGCTTGGGCTTCCCCGGGGGTGAGCGGCACTATCAGGCTTTACCTGAACATTTGAAAGAGCATGAAATTGGCCATCTAATGCGCCAATACATCGAGACCGGCAATACTGATCTCATCGAACAGGCCGCGAAAAAGCTCTTTAATGATCACCCAAAATGGTCGCTATGGCTAATGCATTAGAACCTAACAAATCACTGCATGGGACCGTGGACTTCCCCCACTTCAGTGGACACGCATCGATAACGCCCACTGAGGGTAGAGACGATGCCGGAAATGATTACAGGAAAGAAAACGCAGCAGTACAGCGTTGAGTTCAAGGTCAAAGCTGTCGAATGGAGCCATCAGGCTCATCGCAGCGTGAAAGGCGTCGCAGAAGCACTGGATATTCATCCCTTCATGCTGGCGAAAAGAGCACCGCGAGGGCAAATTCGCCATGAAAAGGGTCAAGAAGGCACCGGCTGAAGCCAAGCAGAAGATTCAGGAACAGGATGAAATCAAGCGCTTGAAGCGCCAGATATCAGAGCTCCAGGAGGAGAATGACATCCTAAAAAAGTTTCAACGTTTTCAGGCCGAGGAACGACGGAAGCGTTCCGGTTCGTCTGGAAGCACCGGCAAGAACACGGAGTAAAAGCACTGTGCCAACACCTGAATATCTCAAGGTCTGGGTATTACGCTTGGGCGAGCCGAGAGCCAAGTGAGAGGCGGGCTGAGAATGCGGCGTTGCTACTGAAAATACGCCGCGTGTTCAACGACAGTAATGGTCGATATGGCAGTCCCAGGGTCTACCAGATGCTACGTCGCGAGGGCTTAAGGGTCGGTGAGAACAGGGTTGCCCGAATCATGCGTGACTGGAGCATGAGAGCTCGAGTGGTGCGCGTTTATCTCCGCATGGCCAAGCGCCGGGATTACCTTAAAGCCTTGCCAAACTACCGGCTCAGTGCAGGCAAACCTGCTGCCAAGAACCAGCAATGGAGCAGCGACGTCACCTATATAAAGCTCGGGCATAAATACGTGTATCTGGCCGTAGTCCTCGATCTGTATTCGCGCAAAGTCATCAGTTGGAGGCTGGAGGAGAACCTGAACGCAAACCTGGCGAGAGCCACCCTGAGGCATGCCTTCATTACGCGGCAGCCCACAGAAGACCTCTTGTTCCATACCGATCGAGGGATCGAGTACCGCGCAGGGAAAACGCAGACGCTTCTGAGCCAATATCGTGTAAGGCATAGCATGAATCGACCAGGATGCTGCACCGACAATGCAGAGGTGGAGTCCTTCTTCAAGACATTGAAAGGCGAACCGCTCCACGCCACCAGCTTTGTGACGTTGCGACAGTTACGCAGCCATATAAGGGACTATATTGAAGGCTTCTATAATACCGAACGGCTGCACAGCGGCCTTGGCTACAGGTCTCCGTTGGAATTTGAAGCGATTAAGTAATGGGGCGTGTCCATTTTATTGGGGGAAGTCCACCCGCTTCTCCGCCGCTCCGCGGCTACAAATCGGCACGTGTGCCGAGCGTTATGCGGTTTTCCGAATGAATGAAAATGGCCTCCTGATTTCTTTTCTCTTCAGCTTGTCTGTCTGGTCCAGTAGTTGCCTGGCACAAAATACATATCAGATTAATTTGATTGCAGAAGATACAAATAACGAGTTGCGCATCGGTGTTGATGGGGCGTACCAGAAAGCTCTTAGCGAAAATTATGTCAGCGGTAGTTATTTATACGATTTTGGCGTTTTCGTTATCCCTAATTCGGAGAATATTGACATTAAGTTGTTTTCATATAATCGAGAGCAGCGCAGAGTGAGACTGGTACCACAGCATTCATCGATAATCCCTTGTAAAGTTTCTGCTTGCGGGAGTTTTAAGTTTATAAAAACTCAGTCGCCAGTTACATCCTTTAGTGATCAGCGCGATATTTGCAATAACTTGGGTATGCGCTGTCCTCGAGGTGGTTATATACGATGAACCGCATAACAATACACTTAACGATCACTCGCTATGCTCGCTGGACGTCCAAAAGCTGCGCTTTTGTCCGCCCGTTAGCTTCGCGTTATAGCTAATAGGAGAATCAATGCACTGTCCAAAATGCACAATTGAATATCTAAAGCCAACCAAACTTGAAGACGGTCTACCTGTAATGGGTTGTCAAAAATGCGAAGGGGCATTGTTGCCACTGCTCTACTATCGAGATTGGGCAGAACGCATAGATCTTGCTTTTGATGCTCAAACGGAGCCCGACAAGGTACTTACTGACTCTGATACCAAAACAGCTATTAGCTGCCCTAAATGCAGTAGATTGATGACTAAGTACTTGGTGTCATGCTCGTTGAGTACAAGGCTGGATTTGTGTGGCAACTGCGACGAAGCATGGCTTGATGGTGGTGAGTGGCAACTACTTAAATCATTAGAGCTGGGAAGTAATCTCCCGCGAGTTTTCACAGAGCAATGGCAAAGAAAAGCTCGATCTGAGAAAACAGAGATAGATAGAGTTAATCGGCTAAAAAAAATTGTAGGTGAACAAGACTCAGAAAGAGCGATTGAAGTAAAAAAATGGCTCAGTGGGAACAAGAATAAAGCGATAATACTGCACTTCCTGGGGTTGAGTGATTAGCTATAACAAAAGCAATCAACTCAGTCGCTGCGCTCTTTGGACGGTCTAGTCGCCCCTCAGTTTGTACATGGCTTCGCCATTATCGCACAAACCAAGTGCCAACCAGCCCGCCGTTGTTGCTGGCGTTAAGCACTACAAGGAAATCAATGATAGAGGATGTCTTTGAGGGTATATTTAAGCTTCTGGGTCGCTTCGTCAGTCAGATATTCATTGAAGTTATATTTGATATTTTAATTAAAGGCTCTGGCTATTTAATTGTAAAATCATTCTCCAAAGCGGATCCGAATCCCGATGGTATCGCTGTGGTTTTAACAGGTACTTTATTTTGGATTGCTCTAGCCTTTGGCGCTTATGGATTGTATGTTAACATCGCCACGAGTAACGCTTAACGAATTTCTCACTGTTCGACTGCAGCTGAACTCGCAAAATACTGCGTACCAATTAACTTGGCGTCACGTCCAGGAGCTCACTTGAAAAAGTCACTTTATTTATTTAGCTGTTTTTTCCTGGGTGGTGGCTGTGCTACGTCGCAAGAACCCAATTATATTTACTATAAAGGTTCAGCACCTACATCTTGCAACCTAATTATTGGCTTGTCGCAAGACGACAGTCAATCCGTGTACAAAGTTACAACCGACGCTCGTTCTGCCACGGGTATCTTTTTCAAAAGTGGTCAACAAATTATATTTTCAGGCCTATATGCCGCAGACTCGTTCGGAGATTCAAAGATAGAAGTGAGCGCTTTAATGGAAGGGGACACTTTACTTATTCAAAACTATGGTAATAGCATGAATCCATTTACACTTTTTTCAGAATGCGATGAGAAATATCTATCACTTGATAGAGCACGCACACAACAAGGCATTAATACAGACTATTAATATGGGGTTAGGTCACTACATGAAGAAGCTGTTTTTCTGGTTTTTCATTTTGCTCTTCGTTTTTGCGCAGTCCTTCTTCATCTATGCGTTTCTCGAAGCAGAGACTGCGAAGTCATTTACGCAACTTTGGTATAGCTTTGGTGTGGAGCAAACGGCCTACTCGGAGTTCGTCTTCCGAACGATTCATTGGTGGGTAGTGATGCCTATTTTGTGTCTAGGTTTAGCCTTTGCAGCGCAGTTCCGGGCATCCAAGTGGTTGCCATTGGCTGCACTGTCCGTGAGCTTTGCGGGCACGGTTGCACTTTATTGGTCTGCTTACGCCCCAGCGTTGCTCGTGCATATTTGAGACCTAACCAATGCATTAAGTCTGTTCCAGTCCGATGGGCCTCCTCCGGACGGCCCATTGGGCCAGCGCTCACGCAGTTGTTTTGTTTTTTAGGGGAATATGGATAACCGGTATATCGTGGTTTTCGATGGTGTTTGCAACTTCTGCAATGGAGCGGTGAATTTCATCATCAAGAGAGATCCAGAGGGAGTTTTTGCATTCACACCGATGCAAAGCGAGCTCGCGCATGAGCTAATGGTGAGGTTTAACGTTCCAAACGTTGGGGTCGACACCTTTTTGCTCATAAAAAATGATCGGTGTTACGTGTTTTCCGATGCGGCCCTGGAGATAGCAAAGAACCTGACGGGGCTATGGTTCCTGTTTAACGTATTCAAGATTATGCCGAGGCCGATCAGAGACGCCGCTTATAAGTTATTTGCTCGCAATCGCTATAAGCTGTTTGGCAGGACGGATGCCTGTATGGTGCCATCCGATGAGGTGAGGTCAAGGTTTGTTGGTACCAAAACATATTCACTGTAGTTGCGCCTCCACTACAAGGCTGCACGTGTTGGCGGCGTCGTGCAGTATCCCTATCTGATGGAGCTCCAAATGAAATTCTTGGTTTTCTTGGGCACGGTGCGAGACAGTACTCCTCCGAAGCCGGCACGGCTCGGTGTTCGCGTCGCGGAAGCGACTCTCGAATGCCTGAAAAGTCGATATGCCGATCATGAAATTGAGTTGGTTGATGTTCTTGATTATCCTCCAGAATCTGTTTTCAAACCGCACTTCTCCTACCCGCGGGGCAAGGCCCCTTCGAATCTGAACCAATTGGCCGAAAAAATAGAAAGTGCGGATGGATTTGTTATGGTTAGTCCAGAATATAACCATTCGATGAGTCCAGCGCTTGCTAACCTGTTGAACCACTTTGGCAGCTCTTTATTTTCCTATAAGCCGAGCGCGATCATTACTTATTCAGCAGGCCAATGGGGCGGGATGCGTGCAGCGGTTGGCATGCGTACGTTTCTTTCAGAGCTGGGTTGCCTGCCAGTTTCTGCAATGATTCACGTGCCCAAGGCGCAAGAAATATTTGCGGCAGATGGCTCGGTGCAGACCCCGGAGAGTCAAGACACTTGGTTCGATTATTTTGGCCGAACATTCAACCAATTGATTTGGTGGGCTCAAGCGGCGAAGGAATATCGAACGCAGGTTGACCCACACAAGCTGATAAAGGATTTCAAGACAGATCCATCCGAGCGCAACGCCCCTTCGTGTGACTAGCATTTCTTTGAGCATGAATGTTCGTCTTACGCCAATTACGTAGCATCACTTTGTCACGATAAACAGCCAGGGCGAGCGGCATTTTACATGTGACGCAGTGCTTCCCTACAAGCTGGACCTGTCAAACCCATTTAGCTACCCGCTCCTGTCATCTTGAGCGCGCCTTGAATATTGGCGTCCGTGGCCGTCAGCCATTCGAACGTTTCCCGCCAAAGAGACTCCTCGAAACGAGGCTTGAAGAACCCTGCGTGTCCAACGGCACGAGGTTGAAGAGTTGAAACATCCACATGGCGGCGGGTAACTCGCGCATTAGGAAATTTAGTCAATATATGTTCGATGTTGGTAAATGGGGCCATGACATCGTCGCTGAAACCTATTGAAAGCAGCGGCTGCTCAAGTGCTTTGTAACCACTCAGGTCGAGGCCAAAGCGAGGGTCAAACAGGTAGTCGCGACACCGCATCCATCTTGCCCATTGTCTGACAGCAGATGCTGGAATATCCATGCCACCCAATCCAAGTCGGCGAGAAGGAAACCGATCTCTGAATGCAGAAAACACAGGCAGCACGATTCTAGAAACCGCTAGCATCCTAGCGTTAAGCGGATAAGGCCAACGTCGCCAATATGGCGCGGATACGGCTACATGAACGATCCCGCTTAGGGTCCGTGAAGATCGGGCCAGGCCTAGCAGTTGCCCGCCTATGCTGTGCCCTATCAAGTAAACAGGATGGTTCTCTGAGACGTTTCGAGAGCGCCCTGCTGCGAACCGAATGACGGCCTCGATATCCTGTTTACCCCAATCTTCAAGGCGAATGTCGTACGCCTCTGATTCTGAGAGGGAGCAGCCCGACCCTCGATAGTCAAATGTGAGACAGTCGAAACCCTGCGAAGACAAAAAAACCGCGAAGCCCGCATAGAAAGATTGGGTAGCTGCCACGGCTGGGGCGATAATAATCGTTCCACGAGGCACTGTTAATGGCCAATTAATCTGACCCACCTCTGGCCAACAATTTTGACCCACCC
>NZ_CAXBOV010000040.1:0-21869 GCF_963977355.1 uncultured Halopseudomonas sp.
CACTGATCCAGACTGACCACCGGCGTGTCCAGTAACAGGCAGCGGCCGCTACGACCGGGCAACGAGGAGAGTGAGATTTCCCAGGGCACCTTGCCGCCATTGATGCGGCCCAGGGAAAACTCACAGCCCATCATAAACTCGGCCTGATCGGCGCCCAGCCCAGTGATTTGCGTTCTGAGTGGTACGCCCTTGTGCACGGGCGCAGGTCGATCAGCTACAAACATGAAATAATCACCCGCCTGCAGCAAGCAACCCTGGCGCTGCGCATCGTCCTTTGCCGCAAACCACATCGCCTGGCTAGGTCCGACCGATTCGGGCAGACGCTGCCAGATCTCCAGATAGCTACCATCCAGCGCCGTCTCGTGAACCTCGTCGGGGCCGTTGAATGCCATGTGACCCACATCAGTACCGCTATCGGGGTGAAAATCCAGCAGTCGATGCCACTGGCAGCGATCACCCTGAACCTCGGTCAGACCGGCAAATCCGCCCTGACTGATACGCTGATCGACGGTCATTGGCGTTGGATCAGGCATGCGCAGATCCGCGTGCAGCGATGCTGTCTGCAGCCAGAAAACGCGGGTAGTGCGATCTTCATGCCCGTCAGCTGTGCGCAGGAGCGTGCGCTGCCAGACGCCCATGTAGGTCTCCGGTACGTTGCTCATTGGTAGTACTCCGGAAAGCGCTTGAGTCCCCGCCAGAAAGCCATATCGTGATTGGGCCAGAGGTGCGCATCGGTATCGGCTGCCAGCGCCTTGAGCTTGCGAATGCTCGCCACGGCCATATCTTCGCGATCACGCCAGCAAAGACCGGGGGCAATTTCATCATCGATGTTTTCCTGCAGATCGGCGGCGTCACCGGCCAGGATGATCGGTGCGCCCTGGGGTAACTGGATCATCAGCGACATGTGGCCGGCGGTGTGGCCGGGGGTATTCAGAGCCTGCAGGCCTGGCAGTAATTCGTACTCCTCCTGCTGCAGGCGCCAGCGCACATTGCCCGCAAAATCGTCTGCAAAGTACGCGTTATCCGCCGGCTCGCGGGCGGCTTGCAGTTCATCCTCATGCACATGCACCTCGGCGCCACAGACATCGCACAGCCCACCGGCATGGTCGAAATGCAGGTGACTGAGAAAGACCAGATCAATGTCCTGCGTGTTTAACCCCATCCGCGCCAGGTGCGCGCCAAGACGCTGTTCCTCATCCATCTGCGGTGGACCCATCGGAAACTCCTGCGGGTCGTACCACTGTTGCCGTGCCTGCGGGTCGCTCAGTTTGTGGTAGTCACAACCCACATCGAACAGCACACGGCCCTGACGGGTTTCGATCAGGTAGGCAAGAATCGGAGCCTCGATCGAGGTACCCAAACCCCGCCCGCGGGTCGAGTAGGACTTGTCGTAGTTATGCGTAGCAGTCAACAGGGGCCAGAGCTTGAGTACGTCCGTCATACCATAACCTCCAGTTTGCCGATCAGTTCAGCGCTGCTGCACAACTCCCCGAAAATGCCACCCTCGACTCCGATCATTTGCAGCGCAGCAGCGTGCAATTCGGGATGGGGAGAAGCGCAGGCGTCGCCCACGGTCAGGCAGCAGAATCCCAGGTCGATGGCGGCACGCAGGGTCGAGCTGACGCACACCTCAGTGGTGACCCCAGCGAGTAACAGACAGCTGATACCACGGTTGCGTAAAAGCAGCTCCAGATCGGTATGGGCAAAGGCGCTGTACCCCGGCTTGTCGATAACCGGCTCGTCGTCCAGCGGTTGCAGTTCATCAATCAGATCGTGTCCGTATTCGCCGCGGATCAACAACCTTCCCATGGGGCCATCCTGGCCGATGGGAGCACCGCTGCGCTCGGCGCGCTGACGCTTCCAGTCCGGCAGATCAGTCAGGTTGGCTCTGTGCCCTTCACGGGTATGAATCACCAGCATCCCCGCCCTGCGCGCAGCAGACAACAGCGCCTGCTGGGCTGGAATGGGCGCGCGCAGGCGCTGAATATCCAGGCCTGCCTTGTCGGCGTAGCCTCCCGGCGCACAGAAATCACGCTGCATATCGATCAACAGCAATGCACAGGAACCTGGGGCCAGTCCGGACAGCATGCTCACACCTCCAGCGCAAATTCGTGGCGTACCGCGGCAGCAATACCGTCGGCTATGTCCCCGGCCATGCGCGCCCCTTTCTCCGCAGTGGAACCCTTGGCCGATGACAGCACGCCTGATGGCGGAACCCATTCGGTACGCGTCGGATACATGTCGTAGGGAGGGAAGTCAGCCGGTAAGTCGTCAGGGATCTTGTCCAGCGCGACCATCTGCGGATGGTAGTGCAGCATCAGCGATGTCTCGATGACGGCCGCATGCTCCAGGGCGAAACCGGGAAAGCCATTCGGAAAGATATCGGCCAGGGTCTGCTCGCGGCAGAAATCCCAGTGTTCCAGGCGCATGACCTCCAGATCGCAGTCCTTGCCCAGTTCGCGTAGGGCGAGCTGGATGCCCTCGGCGACGAACCACTGGTTCTCGTAGTGGCCGAGCACCAGCACCAGACGTTTCACGCCATGGCGCGCGAACTCGCGTACCGCGTCCTGCACCAGCGCCGACAGGGTGGCGCCGTCCAGGCTGGTAGTGCCGCAGAAATGCTGGCCGCCACCGCATTTGGGCTGGGACTTGTAGCCGTAGGCCAGCGCCGGCGCGACCAGGCCGCCGACCTGGTTGGCCACGTCGGCACTGATGGCGGTGGACAGCAGCGCGTCGGTCCCCAGAGGCAGGTGCGGTCCGTGCTGTTCGGTGGCGCCACAGGGCAGAAACACCACCGCGCCGGCCTCCACGCGCTGCTGGTATTCCACCCAGCTGATCTGATCCATGTAGGGGTTGTTCATCAGGGCATACTCCTTGTCAGTTGCGCTTGGGGTTGGTCCGGCCATGCCGCCATCACGGCCGCGACGCAGACCAGCGCAGCACCGATCCATTCACGCGGCCCGATCGCCTGCTCACCGAGCCAGGCCGCCGACAGCACGGCGGCAATCAGCTCGAACACAATCAGTACTGCGGCCCGTCCGGCCTCAAGATGGGTCACGCCGTATTGCGCGCCCAGGGTCGCCAGCAGCCAGCCGACAGCAAACAGGGCCACCAGCAACCAACTGCCGGCCCCCAGCGACGGCAACCATTGATCCAGCAGAAAACAAATACCAGCAGCAAATAGAGCGCTGCCGATAAAGGCGGCAAAAGTCTTGCTCATCAATGGCACGCGATCGGCGGCGCGTGTTGCCAGGTTGTTCATGGCAAAGGCGAATCCGGCACTCATGGCCAACCAGTCAACGGTTGTCATCGGTTGCAGCACCTCTTTGCCCGCGCCCAATGTCAGCGCGATGCCAACCAACGCCAGGGCCAGCGCGCCCAGACGCAGCAGGGTGAGACGCTCCTTGAGCAGCAGCCAGCCGCCAATCACTGCCCACACCGGGGCGAGATAGAATAGCAGCATCATGCGGACCAGATTCTCACCCAGGGACAACGAGGAGATCAGCGCCACATTGGCCCAACCCCCAAAGCAGATAATCGCCAGAACGCCCCAGTGCTGACGGCGCCATTGCGATCTCTGCAGCCACAGCGGACACAGCGCCACCAGGCCGATCAGGCCACAGGTTGCCAGCACCATGGGCATGCCACTCAGGCCGATATCCGCGAAGGCATGCAGCGGTATCCAACTGGTACCCCACATGATCGTGGCAATGATCAGAACCAGTTCCGGGCGCAGCATCAGCCACCCATCCAGGCGCCGCCATTGGGCCCCAGTATCTGGCCGGTAAAGAAACTGGCAGCGGGTGAGAGGAGAAAGGCCACGGCGGCAGCGACCTCTTCGGGCTTGCCGAAACGTTGCGCCGGTATCGCCCGCTCCCTGGCCAGCCACTCCGCGCTCATGTTCTCTGCGCTGAGCATGGGTGTATCGGTTGGGCCAGGCGCGACCCCATTGACGCGAATCTGCGGCGCGAACTCCCGCGCCAGCGAGCGGGTCAGCCCGATGACGCCCGCCTTGGCGGTGCAATAGGCCACGTAATGTTCGCGCCCGAGAAAGCCCAGCTCGGAGCTGATATTGACGATGCTGCCGGCCCCGGCCGCCTGCATGCCTTCCAGGGCATGACGGCAGCAACGATAGACGCCGTCCAGATCCACGGCCATGATCCGCTGCCAGTCCAGCTCCCCGGTCTCCAGGAAAGGTTTTTCCAGAATGATGCCGGCATTGTTCACCAGGCCCTGCAGCGGTCCGTCGGCGGTAACCTGGTCGAACATCCTCGCCACCGCATCAGCATCGCTGACATCCGCCTCGACAGCCCAGGCCAGGCCACCTGCCTGCACGATTTCGCGCACCAGGTCAGCCGCCTGGTCCGCCTGACGGTGATGATTGATCCACACCGCAGCGCCATTGGCTGCCGCCAGGAGGGCGCAGGCGCGGCCGATACCGGTGGTGGCGCCGGTGATCAGGATGCGTTGGCCCTCGAGTTCATAGCGGTTCATCAGTGCATCACCTCGCCATGACTGACGACCAGTGCCTGACCGGTGATGGCCTGCGCCAGCGGGCTGCCCAGAAACAGGAAAGTGCCGGCCAACTGCTCCGGCGTCAGCAGCTCGGGGATGACCTGGCCAGCCAGGATCTGCGCCAGTTCCTGCTCCTCGCTGCGACCACTGTTATTGGCCATGGATCGCAGCGAGGCCATGGCGGCCTCGGTACCCACCCAACCGGGACAGACCGCGTTGACCCGGATGCGCCGGCCGCCCAGCTCCCAGGCCAGGGAGCGGGTCAGGCCGATGACCGCATGCTTGCTGGCGCAATAGGCGGAGAAGCCCGCCACCGCGCTGAGTCCCCAGATCGAGGACTGATTGATGATGCTGCCGCCATCGTGTAACAACGGCAACAGCGCTCGGGTCAGCCGCACCATGCTGACCACGTTGTTATCAAGCTGGACTTGCCAGCGTTGATTGGCCAGCGGATCGCTATCGATCAGGGGCGTGGGCAGCTCCATACCTGCATTGTTGATCAGCACGTCAATACGCACCCCGTCGGCGCATAGCCAGTCGGCGCAGCGCGCTACATCCCCATCGTCCGCCAGATCAACGCATATCGAGCGCACCTGATCAGAACTCAGGCCGGCAGCGCAGGTAATCTCTCGAGCCACCTGCGCAAGTCCATCGGCGTCGCGATCAAGCAGCACCAGGCGAGCACCCTGACGGGCAAAGGCCTCGGCCAGACCCTTGCCGATACCACTTGCGGCTCCACTGATCACCACACAGCGATTCTGAAAGTCGAGGTTGTGCACGATCACACCGCCGTCAGAAAGGACACACCAACCGCACCGTAGAACCCCTCGGCACGCTTGGGTCCCTCACCGAAATGACCATAGTCATCGTCGGTAACCCGGCGCAGTCGATACCGGTGGAAACTGCTGACCAGTTCTCGCATCGGCACTACCTGGCGATAACCATCGCTGTACAGTTCGGCGTGCAGCGCAGGCAACCGATACCAGGGGGCAACCGGCTTCTCGTGGTGGGCATTGTGATAGCTGAAATTGAGCACCAGAAGGTTGAGTGCCGGCCAGCGCAGTGAGACCAGATTACTGAAGGTATTCAGCTGCTCATATGCCCTGTCGCGCAGCTTGTCTGCTGGAATATCACCATCTTCAAGCACCGCGAAGGCGTCATAGGTGTGCTGATAGGCGTCAGTGAAGCGCAGCACGGTAATCATCAGCAACCAGGCCACGGTGTAGAGCACAAGGGCCACCGGCGACAACCAGCCAAGCAAGGCAAACGCGGCAACGCGAATCGCCAGTGTGGCGGCCACTACAGGGCGGCGGGCACGCTGCTTGTCGCTGCTATCGAGAAATGGCAACAGAATGACGTAGCCATGCAGGAGCAGCTCTACAGCGGGAATATAGGCCCACTCCAGCGCCAGAACGATCTTGCGCGCCCAGGCTGGCAGCCCGTTGATGAATTCCTTGCTGTCGAAGGTCAGTACATCTGCGCGATCAACATGGTGTCGCATATGCTTGTGGCGCAGATCCTGGAATCCGGCGTAGCAACCACCGGTCATCCAGCTGAACAGGGTTCCAGCGCGTGCATTGTGCGCCGGCTTGCTGAAAATCGTGCCATGGGCAAATTCGTGCATCAGGTAGGCGCCGATGATCATCGCATGCCCAAGCAGCAGTGTGCCCGCAGCTTTCAGCAACCATGAGTCGGCAAACAGCAGTCCGATACCAAGCACATAGCCGGCCAGACTGTAGGCCATGGCCAGGCTGTTGGGTATCGGCCCATCAGCGTAGCGAAAAAGCGGCTTGGGCTTGGCAGGCGCCTTGGGCTTGGTCGCGGATGCAGAGTCAGACTGGGTGGTGGGTTTCGGCGTATCCATATTAACTCCGTTGCGCAGCAACAGCCGGAATGCTGCCGGTCTGCGGCAGCATCAGGCATGCGTGCGGCTGGGTTATTCGTTCAGGGTTTCTACAAAGCTCGCGTCGAAGGTATCGGCGAAGTCGGGGGCAGCAGGGATCTGCTGATTCTTAACCAACAGGTCTGCAATAACCGCACCGCTGCCGTAGAACGACATCGTGGATTCGGACTCTTCGAAGACCTCTGCCATCTCCGCCAGGGGGATGTTGTAGACACCGCTCATCTGCTCGGTGGCCTCCGGGCCACTGACGCCAAGTACTTTGCCGATGATGGTGGCAGACTCTTCGGGGTTGGCCTGCATGTAATCCAGACCCGCCTGATAACCCTTGATCATCGCGGTAATGGCAGCTTCCTGCTCGGCAATCACTTCCTCGTCGAATACCAGCACGTCAGTGATCAGGCCAGGCGCTTCCTTCGAGGAATACACCACGTGGAAGCGCTCACCCTTGCCCATGCCGACGATCTGCGACACGTTCGGCTCGTAGGTTACCCCTACCGGCAAATTTCCTGATGCCATAGCACTGGGAATGGCCTCCGGAGTCATGTTCACCGGACGGATATCCTTCTCGGTCATGCCATTTATCTGCAGCGCATAGGCCAGCAGGAAATCCGATGGAGACAGGGGGTTGTAACCGACCTGCTTGCCCTTGAAGTCGGCTACCGAGGTGATCGACTTGTCTGCCACGATGGCGTCGCCACCGTCAGAGAAATCGATCGGCATGACGACCCTGTGATCCAGACCCTTGGCAACCGAGCCGACCACCTGGTCGTAGGTGAGCATGCCGCCGTCGACTGCGCCGCTGGCCATAGCCGAGGGGATCAGTGCCGGATCGTTGAAAAACTGCAGATCGACGTCGAGGCCGAATTGCTCGTAGAGATCGAGCTCATCGGCGACGTAAAAGGGACCATAGCCGGCCCAGACAACGGTTCCTATGGTCAACTTGTCATCTGCCTGGGCGGCAAAAGGAGCAATCAGGGCGACGGCGGCCAGACTGGCGCCAGCCAGGGACTTGCGGATCGAACGAATCAGAGGGGCGGTCATGGTCAGACTCCTGCACGGTTGAACAAAATATCGGGACGCGTCGGCATGACGATCTCCCGGGCTTTTATCCCGCCGTGTAGCTCTCATCCTGAGAGCCGGAAAACTCTCGGACCAGACATCTGTAAACAGACCGGAACCCTAGTTCGCCTTGGTGTTACTCCAATGTGTGACGCGTCATGAGCCCTGCGGGCTCATCCCGATTCAGGATTAAACAATGCATGCTTGATGCCAGCTCAACCGCATCACTTAACATCTTGTTTAAATTCAACGATTTAATAGTGATGGTGCAAATTGGGAGGGAAAAGAAGAAAGCTTGGGGTCAAGGAAATATGCACAACCCCGGTGCGACGCTGCACGCCGGGGTGCCCTGCGCTCCTAAAGTGAGCGTCCATTATTGATCTGATCCGACAGGCGCAGCATTTCATGCTTGTGCAGGTCGTATAGTTCCTGCATCACGTCCTTGGCTTCAGGAATCGCGGCCCGCTCCACCATGGCGTAATAGAGATCCATTATCTGGTTGTGAATATCGACCACTTCCTTGCTGATCTGCTCGTAATCCCCACTATCAAAATCGATCTTTCGACCATTTTTCGGAAGCAGTTCCTCGCTCACATGCTCAGACACCCAGGTATTCAATGCGCGATCATCTGCCCGGTTGCCAAATTTGCACACCTCTTCGGCGAGAGTCTGTTCGTGGCCCGCAAGATAGATCAGCAGGGATTTGGCTCGCTCATCACTGTTGTGGTCCGCACCCTTGCGCATGCGATCAGCCAGCATCTCGTGAATACCGGCATTCCATTTGATCAAGTCATCAAAGGTTTCTGACTTCATTGATAGCTCCCTTTTTTGAAAAATGGTGTTGGCAGTTGGCTCTCAGACCCGGCTTGCGAAAACGTAACCGCAAGGGCCTGGTAATCATCCGACTGCATACGGATCAGTAAGTTTAGCTGTCAGTGTAGACAATGGCCCTGGGACACCATGCTCCACAACGAAACAGGGCGCCCGAAGGCGCCCTGTATTACCGCTTGAGAGTGCTACCAGCTTTAGTTCTTGGTGCTGGTGAACTCGGGGTAGGCTTCCATCCCACACTCGGACAGATCCACACCGCCGTACTCTTCCTCTTCGGTGACACGGATACCCATGACAGCCTTGAGGATGATCCAGAGAATCAGACTGGTGATGAAGACCCAGAGGAAGATGCTCACGATACCCAGCAACTGGCCACCGATAGTCGCATCAGCGTTGGTCAGCAGCACCGCCAGTACACCCCAGATACCCACTACACCGTGGACAGAGATGGCACCAACCGGATCGTCGATCTTGATCTTGTCAAAGGCAAGGATGGAGAACACAACCAGCACACCACCGACCGCACCGATCAACGTGGCCTGGAAGCCACCGGGCGACAGCGGGTCTGCAGTGATTGCCACCAGACCAGCCAGTGCACCGTTAAGCGCCATGGTCAGGTCGGCCTTGCCGAACAGGATACGGGCTACGATCAGTGCTGCAATCAGACCACCTGCCGCAGAAGCGTTGGTGTTCACAAATACCTGGGCAACAGCGTTGGCATCATCAATGGTGGACACGATCAACTGCGAGCCGCCGTTGAAGCCGAACCAGCCCAGCCACAGGATGAAGGTACCCAGGGTTGCCAGTGGCAGGTTGGCACCGGGGATCGCATTGATCTGACCGGAAGAACCATACTTGCCTTTACGTGGACCTAGAACCAGAACACCGGCCAGGGCAGCAGAGGCACCTGCAAGGTGAACGATACCGGAACCGGCAAAGTCGCTGAAGCCAGCTTCAGACAGGAACCCACCGCCCCAGCTCCAGTAGCCCTGGATCGGGTAGATAAAGCCAGTCATGATGACTGCGAAGGTCAGGAAGGCAAACAGCTTCATGCGTTCAGCAACTGCACCCGAGACAATGGACATCGCGGTAGCGACGAACACGACCTGGAAGAAGAAGTCAGCGCGAGCAGAGTAATAAACGTCACCGCCGCTGGCGAGCACTTCTTCCGCTGAGTTTTCAGCACCGATCAGCACGCCAAGGTTCGGCATGATGCCGCCCTCGTCGCCCGAGTACATGATGTAGTAGCCCACTACCAGATACATGACGCTGGCAATTGCATACAGCGTGATGTTCTTGGTGAGAATTTCAGTGGTGTTCTTGGCACGGACAAGACCAGCCTCGAGCATGGCGAAACCTGCCGCCATCCACATGACCAGTGCGCCGCAAATCAGAAAATAGAACGTATCAAGTGCGTACTTGATTTGTACGATGTCTTCCATAATAAGCCCCCCAAACAGGCTTGGTTACTGCATTCAGTGGACGAACTGACCGGTCAGACTGCGTCTGTGCCTGTCTCTCCGGTACGGATACGGACAGCCTGTTCCAGGTTGACCACGAAGATCTTGCCGTCGCCGATCTTGCCGGTATTGGCTGCCTTGGTGATGGCTTCAATGACACGGTCGAGCATGTCGTCGCCGATCGCTACATCGATCTTTACCTTGGGCAGAAAATCCACTACATATTCAGCGCCGCGGTACAACTCGGTATGACCCTTCTGCCGGCCAAAACCCTTTACCTCAGTTACCGTGATGCCTTGCACGCCGATCTCCGATAACGCTTCGCGCACGTCGTCCAGTTTGAAAGGCTTGATAACAGCCGTTACTAATTTCATTTTATTTCTCCCGATTGATGGACTGCCCTGGGGGACAGGACCAGTCTATGCCGAGTTAGAGGCTTTTAGAAACGGACAATGCACAGATCCGATGCAGCTTCCCGACTCACCGACAAAAGCGCGCATAGCGAAAGCCACGTTTGCCATAGTCAACTGCCTCATACTCAAATGCTCCTTGGTGGCTTTTCGCGTTGTCATTCCGCTGAAGTCACGTTGGCTTGAGGAGGGATGCCCGGTTACGGTTATCTCGCCTGTCTCACCTGCTTTGGTGCATTGCAGAAATCCTGCCACTTTTTATTTATCCTTTAAAATCATGCATTTGACCTCATTCACCCCAACCGAGGCAATTGGCCAGCGCACGCATACGCACTATATTGGTGCGAACATCATTTATAGCGGCCCGATATCGCGCATTAATTCCCCTGCCCTCCAGGGGACGAAGCCGTGCTCGGGTGTTAGACTCGGATTTTCGCTCGAACCGACCCAGGCCGGTCGACATAAACGCTTACGAGGCAGGATCCAACATGCTGCATAAAGTCTTGATCGACGCGGTCAGTAACCAGGCAACGCGTCTTCTGATGAGTGAGAAAAGCCTACCTGCACCTGAGGTCGAGAAACACCTCAAGTCGCTACTACAGAGTGCGCTGGCAAAACTGGATGTTGTCAGCCGGGACGAATTCGAAACTCAGCAGGTGGTCTTGCAGCGTACGCGCGAACGCCTCGAAGCGCTGGAGAAGCGCGTTACCGAGATGGAGCAGGGTCAGCAACCACCCGCCGTCTGACGACGCGGTACGCTGCCTGCCATAAGACCCGATCAAGGAGTGATCATGTCCCTGGCTATAGTTCACAGCCGAGCAAAACTGGGTATTGCCGCACCATCAGTCACCGTCGAGGTGCACCTGGCTAATGGAATGCCCAGCCTGACCCTGGTGGGGCTCCCGGAAACCGCCGTGCGGGAAAGCAAGGACCGCGTGCGCAGTGCCCTCCAGAACGCCCGTCTGGAGTTTCCCAGCCTCAAACGCATCACCATCAACCTGGCCCCCGCAGATCTACCCAAGGAAGGTGGTCGCTTCGATCTGGCCATTGCCCTTGGACTACTGGCAGCCAGTGGTCAGATACCCGTTGATAGTCTGGCGCAATGTGAATGCCTGGGTGAACTGGCCCTATCGGGTGAATTGCGACCCGTTCAGGGCGTGTTGCCCGCCGCTCTGGCATGCCGTGAATCCCAGCGCACCCTAATACTTCCTCGGGCCAATGCATCGGAAGCCGCGCTGGTTCGCGGCGTCCATGTTATCGCCGCAGACCATTTGCTTGAACTCTGCGAGCACCTGCGCGGCGAAAGGGAGCTGGAGGCCGTGCCCTCTGGCAGCATCCCGCCAACCACGCAGGGTCTGGCCGACCTTGCGGACGTTCAGGGCCAGGCACAGGCGAAACGCGCGCTGATAGTTGCCGCCAGTGGTGGCCACAATCTATTGCTGTTTGGCCCGCCCGGTACCGGCAAGACGCTTCTGGCGAGCCGTATGCCGGGCATACTGCCGCCACTGAGTGAAGACGAAGCACTAGAGGTTGCGGCCGTCCAGTCGGTCTGCAATCAAGGGCCTTTGCAAAGCTGGCCGCTGCGACCTTTTCGCGCGCCCCATCATGGTGCATCCGCCGCTGCGCTGGTAGGAGGTGGTAGCCAGCCGCGCCCCGGCGAGATAAGCCAGGCCCATAACGGGGTGCTGTTTCTCGATGAATTTCCAGAGTTTGATCGCAAGGTCCTGGAAATGCTCCGAGAACCCATGGAGTCCGGCGCCATTCATATCGCACGGGCCCGCGAGACGCTTAGCTTTCCGGCCCGGTTCCAGCTGATTGCCGCCATGAACCCATGCCCCTGCGGGTATCAAGGCGATCCCGGCGGTCGCTGTCGATGTACGCCAGAGCAGATCCAGCGCTATCGCAGCAAGCTCTCTGGCCCCCTGCTTGACCGAATCGACCTGCACCTGGCCATGCACAACGAGCCCTTCAGCATGGCTGGTAAATCGCCCGGCATCCCCGACAGCAAGACCGCCGGCGCCCAGGTAATGGCTGCCAGACAGCTTCAGCAAGAACGCCAGAGTTGTCTCAATGCGCATATGGACATTGCCGGCCTGCGTGATCATTGCCAACTGGCAGAGACTGATGCTCGCTGGCTTGAGCAGGCTATCGAACGATTGGGGTTATCACACCGGGCCAGTCACAGGGCGTTGAAGGTAGCCCGCACTCTGGCTGATCTGGAAGCTGCCGATCACATCGCCCGTCGGCATCTGGCCGAAGCCCTGCAGTACCGCCAACTCGACCGCCGCGCGCAGAGCTAGGAGCAGATCTGCGATTCATCACGCCCCATGTTGTAGGCATCCATGAAATAGCAGAGTTCGTCGAAGGGGAGTGCCGGGCTAATAAAGAATCCCTGGACCTGATCGCAACCCAGCGAACGCAGCTCCGCCAATTGCTGACGATGCTCGACGCCCTCGGCAACCACCTCCAGATCGAGACTGTGACCCAGCTCGATCATTGCCGCGACCAACTGGCGGTCGGAACGGGTTTCGGTAATACCCTTGACGAAACTGCGGTCAATT
Source organism: uncultured Halopseudomonas sp. (assembly GCF_963977355.1). Classification (NCBI taxonomy): domain Bacteria; kingdom Pseudomonadati; phylum Pseudomonadota; class Gammaproteobacteria; order Pseudomonadales; family Pseudomonadaceae; genus Halopseudomonas; species uncultured Halopseudomonas sp. The sequence continues at coordinate 12,740 of NZ_CAXBOV010000040.1, forward strand.
TTCAGCAGATCTATCGGCAGTCGCTGGAGGTGCATAAACGAGGAGAAGCCGGTGCCGAAATCATCCAGCGAGAAGCGCACACCAAGACCGGTCATACCCCGCATGGTCTCCAGTACCTGATCAGGGTTCTGCATCACGGCCGTCTCGGTCAGTTCGAATTCGAGCCAGTGTGGATCGATACTGGTTTTTTCCAGCAGGCGTTTGACCGTGGGCAGTAACTGACTGTCTTGGAACTGACGGAAAGAGACATTGACGGCAATATGGATGGGCGGGTGGTCACGGAGGTGGAGCTGCGCAAGATCGTGGCAGGCCCGGGCGATAACCCAGTAGCCCATGGGTACGATAAGACCGGTTTCCTCGGCCAGGGGTATGAACTCGTTCGGCCCCAGCAACCCTCGCTCCGGATGACGCCAGCGAATCAGCCCTTCAAGTCCGACAATGCGACCGGTGGCCAGATTCACCCTCGGTTGGTAATGCAGCTCAAGCTGGTTGCCGCGCAAGGCATGGCGTAGCGCGGTTTCAAATTCGATCAGGCTGTTGGCCTGCAGATTGATCCGGTCATCGTAGAAATGATAATTGCAGCCACGCTGGCTCTTGGCTTGCAGCATCGCCATATTGGCATGCAAGCTCAGACTATCGACTGTCTGACCGCCTTCGGGATAAGTGGCGATCCCGATACTGCAACCGAGTAGCAAGCTTTCTTGCCCCACCAGAAAAGGTTCAGCAAGCTCACTGACCAGTTTCTGGGCAGTCTGCAGCAGATTACTGGCCCGGGCATAGTCTTCAACGATGATGGCAAACTCGTCGCTTCCCATACGGCCGACGGTATCGGAGTTGCGCAAGATACCGCGCATCCGGGCTACCACTTCCTTGATGATGCTATCGCCTGCACCATGACCCAGGGTTTCATTGACATGGCGGAAGTTGTCCAGATCGACGAACATCAACGCCAGAGGCTGGTTGGTGCGCAAAGCCCGACGCATGCCGACTTTGAGACGGTCCTGAACCATATAGCGATTGCAGACGCCCGTCAGGGGATCATAGCTGGCGGCGTGATCAAGGGCCGTCTTGAGCGCCTGGCGCTCAATCGCGTAATAAAGGCAGCGTATCAGTTCGCTGGCGCTGGCTTGATCCCAAAGGCTATCGCAGCTTGCCTCGGTTGAGCGCCGAAACTCCGGCTCTACAACCAGATGAATAACCGGAATGCCCGATTCGCAGGCGTCAGCAAGGAATTCGCTGCGAGTAAGAATCGCCTCGATATCGCCCTGTTCAATCAGTTGTACGGCCGAGTTCCAGTCAGCGACGCGTAACAGTTCGAAGGGGCACTCTGTGATGGACATCAGCCGCCGGCAAAGTTGAACCGAAGCGCAGGCATCCCCGTCCAGCAGCAGTACGCGCTGCATTTGGCGCTCGGCAATCACATCTTTCCCCCGGTTGCCTTTATAAATTAGGTATATAGACTCTCTTAGTTAAAGTAAGTTATATCGAAAAACTGATCAATAACCAAGCCTAGCTTTTAGCCATCACTCAAGGCATCGCTATTTTCGGGTAAACTCCAACGCCTTCAGACCAGGAGTTCATTACCGGTGGCAAAGCTCAATCCCCGTCAACAGGAGGCCGTCAATTACATCAGCGGCCCCTTGCTGGTTCTTGCCGGCGCCGGAAGCGGCAAGACCAGCGTTATTACGCGCAAGATCGCCTACCTGGTGCGCGAGTGCGGGATAAAAGCGCAGAACATCGTGGCCCTTACCTTCACCAACAAGGCCGCGAGGGAGATGAAGGAGCGCGTGAGTCTGCTGATCAAGGGCAACGAAGCACGCGGCCTGACCGTCTCCACCTTCCACAATCTGGGCCTGAATATCATCCGTAAGGAGCACAAGCGTCTGGGCTATAAACCTGGATTCTCGATCTTCGACCAGCAAGACGCCCAGGCCCTGATAACCGATCTGATGCACCGCGATTACGGCGCCGACGAGGGAACAGAAGGTATACAGGCACAGATCTCCAGCTGGAAAAATGATCTGATCAGCCCCGACCAGGCATTGGCCCAGGCCAAGACGCCACAGGAACAGACCGCCGCCAGCGTGTACATGCATTACAACCGCACGCTCAAAGCCTACAACGCAGTCGATTTTGACGATCTGATTCTGGTACCTGTTGCCCTTTTTCGCGAACATCCCGATGTTCTGGAAAAATGGCAGTTCCGCATCCGCTACATGCTTGTCGACGAATACCAGGACACCAACGCCAGTCAGTATCTGCTGGTAAAAATGCTGGTAGGCCAACAGGCCCGTTTTACCGTGGTCGGTGATGATGACCAGTCGATCTACGCCTGGCGGGGTGCACGGCCGGAAAATCTCGCCCAGCTCAAGGATGATTTCCCAGCGCTCAAAGTGGTCATGCTTGAGCAGAACTACCGCTCGACCAGTCGCATTCTAAAGGCCGCCAACACGCTGATTGCAAACAATCCTCACGTGTTTGAAAAGCAGTTGTGGAGCGAGCTGGGCTTTGGCGATCCAATCCGCGTTATTCGCTGCCGCAATGAAGAAATGGAGTGCGAGCGCGTCGCCACCGATATCCAGACCCAGCACCTCAAGCACAAGCGAGCCTGGCAGGACTTCGCCATTCTTTATCGGGGCAATCACCAGTCACGCCTGCTGGAACTCAAGTTGCAGCATCACCAGATCCCCTACCATTTGTCCGGCGGCACCAGCTTTTTCAGCCGCCAAGAGGTCAAGGACCTAATGGCCTACTTCCGCCTATTGGTCAATCCGGACGACGACAACGCCCTGTTGCGGGTCATCAATGTGCCGCGCCGTGAAATCGGACCTGCCACACTGGAGAAACTCGGCACCTACGCCACCGGCCGTGATATCAGCCTGTTCAGCGCTTGCAGCGAAATAGGTCTGGCCGAGCATCTGGAGCCACGCTACTGCGAGCGCCTGCAGCGTTTCGGCCACTGGCTCGACGGCGTACGCAAGAAGTGCAGCGAAGGTGATCCGATCGAAGCCCTGCGCTCAATGGTCAACGACCTGGATTACGAAAACTGGCTACGGCAGAACTGCTCGAGTGACGATGTGGCGGCAAAGCGCATGGGGAATGTCTGGTTTCTGGTCGAGGCGCTGAAGAACACCATTGAAAAGGACGAAACCGGCAAGACCGATATTGAGGATGCCATCGCCAAGCTGGTTCTGCGCGACATGCTCGAACGGCACGAAGAGGAAGAAGACACCGACCGTGTGCAGCTGATGACCCTGCATGCATCCAAGGGCCTGGAATACCCCCATGTGTTCATCATCGGCATGGAAGAGGAAATCATCCCGCACCGCTCCAGTATTGAAGCCGACAGTGTCGAGGAAGAACGTCGCTTGGCCTATGTCGGTATCACCCGTGCCCAGCGCACACTGAGCTTCACCTATGCCGCACGGCGTCGGCAGTTTGGTGAGGTTATAGATTGTCTGCCAAGCCGCTTTCTTGACGAGCTACCCGCCGAGGATCTGGAGTGGGAAGGGACCGATGATGCACCGCCGGAACAGAAACAGGCGCGGGGCAATTCAGCACTGTCGGACATTCGCAGCATGCTCGGCCCCAAGGCCTGAGACGAAACTGACAGGCACAAAAAAGCCACCCGAAGGTGGCTTTTCTTAACTGCTTTAGCTGGTTAGAGCCCAGACATGTGCTGAACAGCAGCCTGGATCTCTTCACGCGAACAGTCACCGCAGGTGCCGTTAGCTGGCATGGCACCAATACCGTTGATGGCGGAGGTCACCAGATCATCAAGACTGCCGGCCGCAGCCAGACGCGCTTCCCAGGCACCGCTGTCGCCCGTCTTGGGAGCGCCTAGTATGCCCACGCTGTGACAAGCTGTGCAGAACTGGCCGTATACCGCATCACCCGTACGCGCAGCGCCGGCTGTGGTGGCCGCAACGGGCATGGTACCAACGTCAGCACAAGGGTCACCAGCGACGCAGACCACGCCGAAGGGTTTGATACGCTCGGCAATGCTGTCGCTAGACACCGCAAACGCACCGCCCGCAACCAGAATCAGTAACGCCGCCGAGGCAGCCAGAATTTTTTTCACAGTCATTACCTAACATCCTCATCATGGCTTTATATTCGAGCCCAAGTGCAATGCTCGGACAATGCAGGCGAGTATACCGGCAAACCTGCGGGCAACAAAATAGCATCTGTAACCAGCGACAACGCGTCGCGGAGCGCCGACATGATGGGTAGCACCCGCAGGCATGGACGCCGCCCCAATCAATGGGTATTATTGCGCCCCTGAAACGCACCCGTAGCTCAGCTGGATAGAGTACCGCCCTCCGAAGGCGGTGGTCACTGGTTCGAATCCAGTCGGGTGCGCCAATCAAATAAAAGCCTCAGCAATGCTGGGGCTTTTTTGTGGGCGTCCTATCTGGCGGACTAGTCGTTCTCTTCCAGTTATTTTTTAGTGACTGCGCGCGATTTGCCAACCGCAGGTCTTTGCCCTGGCAATCCCTTGGGCTTCGCCCCTCTGGATTTGCTGACGGGGACCTCGCGATCTTTGTCATTACATTTATCAACATGGGATACGCCGCTGCGTTTATCAGCAATAACGCTCTGTCTTTCGGACGGCGTTGTATTCACAAAGGGTGACGTTTTCCGAGATGCAGTCGCCGCCATGATTCCCATTCGTAGGCCAAATTTACGTAGTATCGAGTCGACGGTACTCAACGTTGGATTACCTTTATCCGTTTCCAGTTGGTAGAGCGCCCTTGTGGACATGCCGCACATGTGAGCAAAGGTCTCCTGATCGAATCCTGTGATCTCCAAGCGAAGTCTGCGAACAGCCATGCCGAGGGTTATCTCGCCGTCACCTTGTAACCCAATGATCTCAGCAATCAATTGCTTACGTTGTTCGCCGGTCATGTCGCTCATAGCAGCCCCCACAACTCAAGATTCGACTCCAGATTATTGACCGGGATAGCCTTTGTTTGACGAACGTCCAGAGGCATATCCACGAGCAGATCCGGTAGCGCTCTGAACTCACCGGCCGCTTTACGGATTCGCTCATAGAGTTCATCCGGGGAATACCACTGCGGAAAGTAAGCACAGATCTCACGCCACCGGGGGTTACCTTTCTTTTCGGCCTCCCATTTGGTGGCCCTGGTCACACCTTCCGCGTCCAGAACCATGGGAGCCAGGTCATAGATCGGGGCCAGATCGAACCTGCCACGGTGGCGAAAAATGGATGTATTGCGGCCGTGGTTGTCGCTATTGCCCAGGATCCGGTTAAGCAGGTCTCGGCGGATATACTCAAAGATAAGCTCTGGAATCTCATCGGTTTGCCCGGCCATGCACCACAGCTCAGCCAGCCTCGACAACACCGTCTCATGCTTGAGTCTTGATCCTGGCTCTGTATTGCCCAGCAATGAGTAGACTGATTCGACAGGGATACGCTCCACGCTGCCGCCAGCCACTGTGCGGTCAAAACGGGGCATCCAGAGGCTGGGCTTTTCAGCTTCTTCCAGGCTCAGCCCATCTGTCGAAACGGTATTCAGACCGAGACTCGCTACTGCCTTGTAATACTGGTATTCGGCCCGAAGGATGTTCTTGTCGTTCTCGGTCACCTTGTTGCGCGCGAACTTCACCAGCCAGTGTGAACTTACCAATGAATCATCGAGCATCGCATCAGCATACAGCTGGCCATCCGGGCCCTCTGCCAGCAATAGCTTGGGTGCCTCACCCTGTGCCCCAGTCGCACCCCCCAGCGCGGCGCCGGCTTCGTAGGCGTACTCAAGAAAGTCATTGGTGCGCGTGACTACCTCCTGACGAGCAAAGGCTTCCTCGCCTGTATCTTCCAGGGCCTCAACGGACTCCTTTACGCGGAGATTGCCTATAGGCGAAGGGGTACATCTACCAAGCAAGAACAGGTCAAGATCCGTTTCGGCCGGAATTTCATTATTGAATCGCTTGAGCAGCGAGCTTCTCGCATGGCCAGCCGGAATGATGTCGAAGATGAAGGCCGGAAAGCCTTTGCTGTCCTCCGCACTCCAGTTGACCGGCAAGTTGACGCTAACCGCATGCTCGAAAAGGCTTTCTGACGCCTCAAAGAAATCAGCTAGATACGCCGCCTTGTAGGAAGTCGTCGTGCGCTTGCCCGCAACGGCGTGCGTATCCGAGACGGTCAGATCCAAGGCATCGTGCCACTGGCCCTCTACATAGGCTTGTATGGTGAGCGTTTCGTACATATCGAAGAGCCAATCGGAATTAATATGCTGATAAATATAGATCAAGACCCATTAATCGGCAATATAAATCTTTTAATGGCTTTCATTTGAATTTAATCGGCAGTTTAGCGCTGACTAGGAATGCGCCCTGTAACTTGCGCGAACAGATTGCCTGGCGACGGCGACTCAGTTATCCAAACATACCCCAATATCTGATCCAGCGGGGTAACAACCGCCAGGCCTGCTTCGCAGACGAGCAAGACATGCTGACCTTCGGACAGTGGTTGTGCGATTACTCCGACGGTTACGCACCAACACGCTAAGCAGCCTGGCCTTGGGGAACGACAAGTTCAAGCGCGAAATAGAGAAACTGACCGGGCAATCAGTCACCGCAGGAAAACGAAGGCGGCCAGCAAGGGATCAGAAGCTTTAATTTTTATCTGACCCCAATTACTCATTTCCACCAGACCTCAAGTTCTGAAGGTTGCAATCGGCAAGCTGGAGTCAAGCCTCTAGCTTGTCCGGCTCTTCCAGAAACGGCAGTTGGGCCGCATTTTCCATTTCGTCATCCGGATGGCCTGCCAGGCTGACGCTGACGGCGATGAAGAAGCCGATCAGCGTCAGTAGTGCGACGATTTCAGAGATCAGCATGGGATGAGCTCCTGTGTTTGGAGCTGTCGTGCCTTGCGAACGGTACACCAGGTATTCCAAGCCATGCACAGCATGCCAAATAGGAAGAAGGCACCGCCGAGAAGCCGCACTATGTACCCTGGATGGCTGGCTTCCAGCGCCTCGACGAACGAGTAGGTTAACGTGCCGTCTACATTCACGGCGCGCCACATCAAGCCTTGGGTAATGCCATTGACCCACATGGAGACGATGTACAGCACGGTGCCGATGGTCGCCAGCCAGAAGTGCAGGTTGATCAAGCCTGTGCTGTGCATTTTCTCGACGCCATATACCTTGGGAATCAGGTGGTACATCGAGCCAAAGGTGATCATGGCGACCCAGCCCAACGCCCCTGCGTGCACGTGGCCGATGGTCCAGTCAGTGTAGTGCGAAAGCGCACTCACAGTTTTGATCGCCATCATTGGCCCTTCAAAGGTCGACATGCCATAAAACGCCAATGCGACCACCAGAAAACGCAGGATCGGGTCGGTACGCAACTGATGCCAAGAGCCGGACAGCGTCATCATGCCGTTGATCATGCCGCCCCAACTGGGCGCCAACAGAATCAGCGACATCACCATGCCGAGCGATTGCGCCCAGTCTGGCAGGGCGGTGTAGTGCAGATGGTGGGGACCGGCCCAGATGTACAGGGCAATCAGCGCCCAGAAGTGCACGATGGACAGGCGGTAAGAATACACAGGCCGGTTCACCTGCTTGGGCACAAAGTAATACATCATGCCGAGAAAACCGGTGGTAAGAAAAAAGCCTACCGCGTTGTGTCCATACCACCACTGCACCATGGCATCGGTCGCCCCGGAATAAACCGGGTAAGACTTGAACCAGCTGATCGGGATCGCTGCATAGTTAACAATATGTAGCACGGCGATAACCAGAATGAAGGCACCGAAGAACCAGTTGCCGACATATATATGATGGGTTTTGCGACGCATCAGCGTGCCGAAGAACACGATCGCGTAGGCCACCCAGACGATCGCCATCACCACCGCACCCGTGAACTCGATCTCGGCGTATTCTTTGGTCGTGGTCAGACCCTGTGGCAGCGTGACCAGCATGATGATGATCACCGCCTGCCAGCCCCAAAAGGTAAAAGCTGTGAGTCGCGGCGCAATCAGCCGCGCTTGGCAGGTGCGCTGAACCGCATAATAGCTGGCGGCGAACTGTGCGCTACCGGCAAAGCCGAAAATTACCAGATTGGTATGCAGTGGGCGCAGGCGGCCGAAACTGGTCCAGGGCAGATCAAAGTTCAGCGCAGGCCAAACCAGCTGTGAAGCGAGCAGTAGCCCGACTGCCATTCCTATCACGCCCCAAACCACCGTCATCATGGCGAACTGGCGCACCACCCGGTAGTTGTAAGGCTGCACAGCAACCGTATTTTGCATCGTAGAAACCTTTCTGACAGGGATAACGGCTATGGCCGCAAAAGTAGCCGTACTGTAGAAAAGGTGAGCCCGACAAAACAGACTCAGAGGTTACGCGTTAAAGCATATCAGATGGTGCTTACTGACTAATCAGCGGGGTCTTGTATGCGGCGAGATGTCGCGGTTGGGCGGCTAAGCGCCCTGTACTTGGTGCAGATCAGCTTTATCAAGCAGACACATACACAGTACAGTCAGAAGGACGCGATGATACGTCCCAATGTTGCCATTGCCTGCTCGCTGCGCGTGTCCCAAGGATGACCGTAGTTCAGGCGGGCGCAGTGGCCGTAATGGCGGTTGGCCGAGAATATCGGACCTGGCGCCAGGCTGATGCCCTGTGCCAACGCGTGCTGGAATAGCTGCAACGAATCGACCCGGGTCGGAAACTCGAACCACAGAAAGTAGCCGCCATTGGGGCGGGTTACTCGGGTGTCGGGCGGAAAGTGGCGGGCGGCCGAGGCGAGCATCGCGCGTTGCTGGCTTTCCAGCGCATGGCGCAACTTGCGCAGGTGGCGGTCATAGCCGCCATGTTGAAGGTAATCGGCGAGTGCCGCCTGGGCGGGCACCGAAGGCGAGATAGTAGTCATCAGCTTGAGTCGGCTGATCTGTTCGGCAAAGCGCCCAGCTGCCACCCAGCCAACCCGGTAGCCAGGCGCCAGGCACTTGGAGAAGGAACCGCAGTGCATCACCAGCCCTTCGGTATCAAAGCTCTTGACCGGTTTGGGTGGTTGGCTGCCGTAGTACAGCTCGGCGTAGACGTCATCTTCGATCATCGGCACCTGATGCTGCTTGAGCAAGGCGTAGAGCGCCTGCTTT
>NZ_CAXBOV010000041.1:0-21607 GCF_963977355.1 uncultured Halopseudomonas sp.
AAACGGTACCCGCCAGATGACATATTTTGATGCGGTCCAATAATATTGTAGGAGTGTGAACCATGATACCAAAAGGAGATATCGTTTTGGACGAAGGGGCTAAATCGTTCGTCAAATCCTGGAACGATCTGATGGAGCGCATCGTGTCCAAGAGCGAGATGCTCGCTACGGTCTGTTGAATTCAACTCTCTGGAACTCTCCCGCACTATGAAATCTCCAAAGAAACGATTGCCTATGAAAAAGCCTCCCAATCAAGTTCTAGTCGTGGATGTGGGCGGGAATCACGTCAAGTTTCTGCTCACCGGGCAGAAGAACCTGCGGGAGTTTGACTCTGGACCGTCCATGACGCCGGAGGAGATGGTAGCCGGGGTCCGCAAGGCAGTCAAGGACTGGAAATACGACATGGTCTCGATCGGCTATCCGGGCGCTGTTCTGCGCGGCAAGCCGGTTTCTGAACCGCACAACCTCGGACCTGGGTGGGTAGGGTTCGACTTCGAGGCTGCATTTGGTTGTCCCGTCAAGATTATTAACGATGCCGCCCTGCAAGCTCTGGGGAGCTATGAGGGAGGGAAGATGCTTTTCCTCGGACTAGGCACCGGCCTCGGCTCCGCCATGATCGTGGATGGCATTGTCGAGCCGATGGAGTTGGCTCATTTGCCTTACAGAAAAGGATCCTTCGAAGACTACGTAAGTACTCAGAAGTTAGAGGACGTGGGAATAAATAAATGGCGAAAATACGTCGCGGAGGTAGTGAACCACCTGATTGCCGCGCTCCAACCTCGCGATGTCGTCATCGGCGGCGGCAATGTTGCCAATCTCAAGGAACTGCCGCCCGGCTGCCGGGCCGGCGACAACGCCAACGCATTCCTCGGAGGGTTTCGCTTATGGGAGGAAGCCGGCAAATGGAAAACGTCCGCTCCGTCGGGATCCCAGCCGTTGGTGTTAGGCAAATCCTGCAGGATCACCCACCTCTCACCCCTCACGAAACGTGCCGTGTGGAAGGCCCTTGCTGCCCATCATAAGCAGGTCAAGAAATTGCATCTGCGAAAGCTATTCGCCGATGATCCGAAACGAGGAGAGCGGTTCACCCTCGAGGCGGCGGGCCTGTTTCTCGATTACTCGAAGAACCGGGTTACCGACAAGACGCTCAAGTTGCTTGTTCAACTGGCAGAGGATTCCGGCCTGCGATCCGCCATTGACGCCATGTTCCGGGGCGAGAAGATCAACGTCACAGAACAGCGCGCTGTCCTGCACGTGACCCTGCGCGCGCCGAAAGGGCAGAACATCGTTGTGGACGGTAAGAACGTCGTTCCGGGTGTTCACGCCGTCCTCGACCGGATGGCCGACTTCGCTAACCGCATCCGAAGCGGTGACTGGAGGGGGTACACTGGTAAACACATCAAGAACATCATTAACATCGGCATCGGGGGATCTGACCTTGGACCGGTGATGGCCCACGAGGCGCTCAAGCACTACAGCGACCGCCGCCTGAACGTACGGTTCATCTCGAACATAGATCCCACCGACTTTGCGGAAGCTACGCGCGACCTTGATCCCGAAGAGACACTTTTCATCATCTGTTCGAAGACCTTCACGACACTCGAAACCCTGACCAACGCCCACACTGCACGTGGCTGGGTCATGCACAAGATCGACGACGAGCAGGCCGTGCAACATCACTTTGTCGCCGTATCGTCCAACGCCGAAGAAGTGTCTAGGTTCGGTATCGACATCGCGAACATGTTCGGCTTCCAGGACTGGGTCGGTGGGCGTTACTCGATGGATTCGGCTATAGGCCTGTCGACGATGATCGCTATCGGAGCTGAGAATTTCCGCGCCATGCTTGCCGGCTTTCACGCCATGGATGAGCACTTCCGCACGGCGCCCTTTGAGCAAAATATGCCGGTCATCATGGGGCTGTTGACTGTCTGGTATAACAATTTCTTTGCGGCCCAGACGGTCGCGGTGCTGCCCTACGAGCAATATCTCAAACACTTTCCGGCCTATCTCCAGCAATTGACTATGGAGAGCAACGGCAAGACCGTCACGCTGGACGGCGCGCGCATCGCCTATCAGACTGGGCCCATCTACTGGGGCGAACCGGGCGCCAACGGCCAGCACTCGTTCTATCAGCTTATCCACCAGGGCAGCAAGCTGGTCCCGTGCGATTTTATCGGCTTCTGCCAGACGCTGAATCCGATCGGCCATCAGCATGACTTGCTTATGGCGAACTTGTTCGCGCAAACTGAGGCCTTGGCCTTCGGCAGGACGGAAGATGAAGTCAAAGCCGATGGAACGCCAGCTCAGCTTGTGCCGCACCGCATCTTCGAGGGTAACCGCCCGACCAATACCCTGCTCGCCGAGCGCCTGACTCCGGCAACGCTTGGGGCGTTGGTGGCGCTCTACGAACATAGTGTCTTCACGCAAGGGACAATCTGGAACATCGATTCATTCGATCAATGGGGCGTCGAACTGGGTAAGGCACTGTCGAAGCAGACGATCCCCGAACTTGAAAGCCCTAGCAAGCCCAACCTCAGGCACGACAGCTCAACTAACGCGTTGATCCGGCGCTACCGCCGGTTCAAGGGCCGGTTGCCATGAATAGAGACTTATACCCTAAGCTGGAGGAAGTTTGCGGGCGGCGCGGGTGCCCTGCGCCACTGCCACTACCCGTCATCGACAGCACAAAAAATGACATCGGAGCCAGCATGACATTATCAGAGGCAGTATCATCACCATGGGCGACTAGCGAAGGACTGCCATTTCCCTTGGGTGCGACTCGGATAGAAGAGTACGATACCTATAACTTTGCGCTGTACTCTAAGCATGCAGAGAGCGTCACGTTGCTGCTCTATACCGGGCGAGATATCGTCAATCCTGCATTGGTCTATCGGTTCGATTACCTCAAGAACAAAACAGGAAGAGTCTGGCATTGCCGCATTCCGATCACATCAATAAAGGACGTGACTTACTACGCGTACAGCGTCGAGGGCCCTACGCCCGATGGCCAGTTCGAGTGGCATGGGTTCGATGGAGACAAAATCCTGCTCGACCCCTATGCAAAGTCTGTGTTCTTTCCGCCTGCGTTCGACCGACTTGCCGCCACGCGACCTGGGTCGAACGCAGGCAAGGCGCCCCTGGGTGTCCTTGCAGGTGACAGCGAGCACTTCGACTGGCAAGGTGACCAGCGCCCCAGGCACGAGGCAGACACCATCATCTACGAACTGCATGTCGGCGGATTCACCAAGAATCCCAACTCTGGAGTTAAAAACCAAGCACGCGGCACCTTCGCGGGCCTGGCCGAGAAAATTCCCTACTTGAAGGATCTTGGCGTCACCGTAGTGGAACTGATGCCGGTATTCCAATACGACCCCAGCGATGGCAACTACTGGGGCTACATGCCGCTGAACTTTTTCTCTCCCCACCCTGGTTATCTCAGCGATAACACCGTCAAGGCGCAACACAACGAGATGCGCGACATGATCAAGGCGCTGCACCAGGCGAACATCGAGGTGGTCCTCGATGTGGTCTACAATCACACTGGTGAGGGCGATCACATGGGCCCAGTGTATAGCTACAAGGGGATCGACAACAGCACCTACTATCTGATGTCGGACCGACCGAGCTCGCCCTACGAAAATTTTTCCGGCACAGGTAATACGCTCAATACCGCAAACCGCTATGTCCGCAAGATGATCATGGACAGCGCCCGCCATTGGGCACACGAGATGCATGTCGACGGATTTCGTTTCGATCTCGCTTCCCTATTTACCCGCAAAGCAGACGGCTCGGTTAATACCAACGATGTGCCACTGCTCAGCGACATGGCCTCCGACCCGGAGCTGGCGCACCTGCGTCTAATCGCCGAGCCCTGGGATGCGGCCGGGGTGTATCAACTAGGCCGGGCGTTTCCTGGGATCATGGCGTGCCAGTGGAACGGTAAATACCGCGACGATCTGCGCCGTTTCGTCAAGGGCGATCCTAGCATGGTGCCGACTCTGATGCGGCGCCTGTACGGCAGCGACGATCTGTTCCCTGACGATCTGATGAACGCCTATCATCCGCATCAGAGTGTTAATCATATCAACTCGCACGACGGATTCACCCTTTACGATCTGGTAGCCTACAATCACAAGAGAAACGGGGCGAACGGCCACAACAATACGGACGGCACCGAGGAGAACTACAGCTGGAACTGCGGCTGGGAAGGGGATGATGGCGCGCCGCCAGAGGTGCTGAAACTGCGCAAGCAACAGATCAAGAATTTCTGCTGCCTGTTGTTGCTGTCGAATGGCACGCCCATGTTCCGCGCTGGGGACGAATTCATGCATACCCAAGGTGGGAATAACAACCCTTATAATCAGGATAACGAGACAGCCTGGCTCGATTGGAACCGGCTCGACACCAACCAGGACATATTTCGCTTCTTCAAGCTGATGATCGCGTTTCGCAAGGCGCATCCGTCACTGGCGAGGAGCCGGTTCTGGCGCGAGGATGTGCGCTGGTACGGGGTGGGCCAGAATCCGGACTTGGCGGACGATTCGCGCAGCCTCGCCTTTGCCCTTCACGGCGCATCGCAACAGGATTGCGACATCTACGTGATGATCAATGCCTACTGGGAGGAACTGACGTTTCAAATACAGGAGGGTTCAGCGCACTCGTGGCGGCGGGTGGTCGACACCAGTCTCGAAAGCCCGTTCGACTTTCTCGAACCCGGTTACGAAATTCCCTTGCTCCTGCAGTCGATGCATTATCAAGTACTGGGCAGGAGCATCGTCGTGCTGATCCGCGACCACGACGGAGCTATGAAAGTAAATTCTTTCGCAAGGAAGCCCACGCCACCGCTGTGGGATACGCTAGATAAACACCCAACACAGGAGATGAATTAATGACCGTTACAGACGAACTTCAGGCCACTATCGAACAGATGGTGCAACCAGGTAAGGGTATTCTCGCTGCAGATGAAAGTCTGCCCACTATCACTAAGCGCTTTGCGGCGATCACAATTGAAGCCACAAAAGATAATCGTCGCGCATACCGCGCCCTGCTGTTTACTGCACCCGGCATCGAGGAGTATATAAGTGGCGTGATTGCCTTCGAGGAGACTCTCACCCAGAGCAGCGCAGACGGTACGCCGTTGCCCGAGGTGTTGGCACAACGTGGCATCGTCACCGGTGTCAATGTAGACAAGGGCAAGGGACCGCTGGCGCTCTCGCCCGGCGATATCATCACCTATGGCCTAGATGGGTTGGCTGAGCGCATGCAGCAGTACAAAAGTCAGGGCGCGCGTTTCGCCAAGTGGCGTGAGGTCTACGCGATCACTGAGCGCAACCCCACGGTGTTGGGCATCACCGCCAACGCCGAGATGTTGGCGCGCTACGCGGCCGTATGTCAGGAACAGGGCATTGTGCCCATCGTCGAGGCTGAGGTTTTGATCGACGGTGATCATAGTCTGGCGCGCTGCGCCGAGGTCACCGAAGCGGTGCAGCAGGAGATCTTTCATGCCCTGCACCGTCATCACGTCGTGCTCGAGCATATGATTTTCAAACCCAACATGGTGATGCCGGGCAAGGAACATCCCGTCAGAGCCAGTGCCGCTGAGATCGCTGCGGCAACCCTGCAGGTGTTTCGGCGCACTATTCCGGCGGCGGTGCCGAGTATCAATTTCCTCTCTGGTGGTTTGAGCCCGGAAGAGGCGACGGCCAACCTCAACGCCATGAATGCCGCATTACCAGATGCGCACTGGGCGCTCTCATTCTCCTATGGTCGCGCCTTGCAACAGCCGGTGTTGCAAGCGTGGCGGGGTCAGGCAGACAACGTCGTCGACGCACAGCGGGCGTTGCTAAAGCGGGCAAGGTTGAATGGTGCTGCCAGCCGCGGTGAATATCAGGCTAACGATGAATCAATGAATTCACTATCGTGATGGTCATCGACACGTACTGCAACGACATGACGGTGTTGAGCGACCTGGATCGCTTCACCATCGAGTATCTGCCGCTGACCGACGACAAAGGCTTCTACCTGAAGCAGCAGCTCAAGGACAAGCTGATCGAATACAAGCAATACATCGACAAGCACGGCCAAGACATGCCGGAATTCCAATACTGGAAGTGGGATAACGCCCAATAACAGCCGCAGCGCTGAGGCACACCACGCGTCGGCGAGTCACCTGTCACAGCCCGGGGAGGGCAAAGGAAATATTATGACAACAGCTTCAAACCTCGATCTTGCGCAATTAGAACAACTGGCGATTAACACGATTCGTTTTCTGTCCGTGGACGCGATTGAAAAGGCCGATAGCGGCCACCCTGGCTTGCCACTTGGTGCCGCGCCAATGGCATATGTATTGTGGACACGGCTGTTGCAGCATAACCCGAGTAATCCACATTGGTTCGATCGGGACCGTTTTGTGTTATCGGCTGGACACGGTTCGATGCTACTTTACAGCCTACTGCATCTTACCGGCTATGATCTATCACTGGACGACATTAAACAGTTCCGTCAGTGGGGCAGCAAGGCGCCGGGGCATCCCGAGCGAGGCCATACGCCGGGTGTGGAGACTACCACTGGGCCGCTCGGGCAGGGTTTCGCCAATGCGGTCGGCATGGCTATTGCCGAAGCGCAACTGGCGAAACGTTACAACCGCCCTGATTTCGAGGTGATCGACCACGCCAGCTATGTGCTGGCCGGCGACGGTGATCTCATGGAGGGTGTTGTGGCGGAGGCGGCGTCGCTGGCCGGGCACTTAAAGCTTGGCAAGCTGATCTGTTTGTACGACGACAACCGCGTCACGCTGTCCGCCGGCACCGATATCAGCTTCACGGAGGATCGCGCCCAACGCTTTGCGGCCTATGGCTGGCATACGCTGTCGGTCTCGGACGGCAACGACCTAGCAGCGATCGATGCGGCGCTACAGGCGGCGCGCGCGGAAACGACGCGGCCCTCGCTGATTCTGGTGCGTACCCATATCGGCTACGGCTCCCCCAACAAACACGACAGTTTCGCGGCCCATGGTTCGCCACTTGGCGCCGACGAGGTTCACCTTACCAAGCAGAACCTCGGCTGGCCGACCGGGCCACCGTTTCTTCTTCCCGACGTGGTGCTGGCGCATTTTCGCCAGGCGATTGAGTGCGGGGCGCGCGATGAGGCGGCATGGAATGAACGCATGGCGGCTTACACCAAGCAATTCCCCGCATTGGCCGAGGAGTTACAACGAAGCCTGCGTGGTGAGTTGCCGCCTGATTGGGACGCGGACATGCCGGTGTTTCCCGCCGACGTGAAGGGCATCGCCACGCGGGTGGCCTCGGGTATGGTGATGAATGCGATCGCGCCGCGGTTGCCGGCGCTGACCGGTGGTTCGGCAGATCTCGATCCGTCTACCCATACCGCGCTCGAGGGATTCGGCGATTTCAACCCGCCGTCCGATCGGGATGATGATACCCAAGGCTCGGATAGGGATGGCTGGAGCCATGCCGGACGCAATCTGCACTTCGGCGTGCGTGAGCATGCCATGGGTGCGATCGTCAACGGCCTTGCGGCCCATGGTGCCACCATCCCGTATGGTTCGACCTTCCTAATTTTTTCCGATTATATGCGGCCGCCGCTGCGGCTGGCGGCACTAATGGGGCTACACGTGGTGCACGTGTTCACCCACGACAGCATCGCGGTCGGTGAAGACGGCCCCACCCACCAGCCGGTGGAACAACTGGCCATGCTGCGTGCGATTCCCAACCTGACCGTAATTCGACCCGGCGATGCTAACGAAACCGCGACCGCCTGGAGGGTCGCGCTAGAGACACGCGATCGTCCGGTGGCACTGGTGCTGAGCCGACAGAACCTGCCCACCCTCGATCGCACCCGTTACGCGCCGGCAGACGATCTGCGACGCGGGGCGTACATCTTGTCAGATGTAGATAACGCTAAACCTGAACTGATCATGATCGCCAGCGGCTCAGAGGTCGGGTTGATCGTGACTGCGGCACAGCGTCTGCAAGGCGAGGGTATCGCCGTGCGTTTGGTTTCCATGCCGAGTTGGGAATTATTTGAGGCCCAATCACAAACGTATCGCGACGCGGTGTTGCCGCCATCCATCCCGGCGCGACTGGCGGTTGAGGCCGGGGTGAGCCAGGGTTGGCACCGTTACGTGGGTGATCATGGCGAGATGTTGGGCGTGGATCGTTTTGGTGCCTCGGCGCCAGGGCCAGAGATGCTGCGCGAATATGGATTCAGTGTAGAGAATGTTTGCAGGCGAGCGCTGGCCTTGGTCGAAAGAATAAAGGAGAGCTTATGAACAATGAAACTGACATTAGCCATCAATACGGACTGTTACACACAGATATCGAGGGATTCAACGCCCTGGCCGAGCTGGCCCTGGACATGCGCTCAGCGTGGGACCATGCCACCGACCAGGTGTGGCGGCAGCTTGATCCCGAACTCTGGGAGCTGACCCAAAATCCCTGGGCCGTCTTGCAGACCGTATCACGGGAGAAACTGCAGCGCAGTTTGGCCGACTCGGTCTTCCGCAAAAACGTTGACGATCTGGTGCAAACCAGACGCGATGTGGAAGCGGCGCCTGCGTGGTTTCAGCAGGCCCATCCGCAATCGCCATTGAACTGTGTTGCCTATTTCAGCATGGAATACATGTTGAGCGAGGCACTGCCCATCTACTCGGGCGGACTGGGTAACGTGGCAGGCGATCAACTCAAGGCCGCCAGCGATCTGGGCGTGCCGGTCATTGGCGTAGGGTTGCTCTATCAACAGGGTTATTTTCGGCAGATGATCGACCAAGATGGCGCACAACAGGCCTTGTATCCGTATAACGATCCGGGGCAGTTGCCGGTCACTCCGTTGCGAAAAGACGATGGGGAGTGGTTACGGCTGAAGCTCGACCTGCCGGGCCATCCGATTTGGCTGCGCGCCTGGCAGGTTAATGTGGGCCGGGTGAAACTTTACCTGCTGGACAGCAATGATGTGGCAAACCACCCGCCATACCGGGCTATTACCAGCGAACTGTACGGCGGCGGGCCGCAGCAGCGCCTGATGCAGGAACTGGTGCTTGGGATCGGCGGATGGCGCCTGCTCGCTGCACTCGGCATCGAGCCGCAGGTTTGTCATTTGAATGAAGGGCATGCGGCGCTCGCCGTACTGGAACGTGCGCGTAGTTTCATGCAGGCCAGCGGGCAGTCCTTTGAAGCAGCACTAGCCGTGACCCGGGCGGGCAATCTCTTTACCACCCACACGGCAGTGGCAGCAGGCTTTGACCGGTTTGCACCGACCCAGATTGAACATTGTCTGGGGGGGTACGCTCAGACACAGCTCGGCATTTCTCTCCACGATTTACTAGCCTTGGGCCGTCGACATCCGAACGACGCGTCGGAACCTTTCAATATGGCGTATCTGGCGATCCGCGGCAGCGGAGCGGTTAATGGTGTCAGCCGCCTGCATGGTGAGGTGAGCCGACAGTTGTTTGGCTCGCTGTTTCCGCGCTGGCCGACGGCTGAAGTACCTGTCAGACATGTTACCAATGGCGTGCATGTACCAACTTGGGACTCAGCGGCCGCCGACACGCTGTGGACGGAGGCCTGTGGCAAGGATCGCTGGCTAGGGACGATGAAAGATCATGCAGAGCATATTCGCGCCGTCCCCGACACCAGCCTCTGGCAACTACGCACTAGCGCCCGCACGGATCTTGTTGAGTACGTTCGTGAACGCTTGTCCCAGCAATTGGCCACCTCCGGTGCGCCGTCCGAGGCAGTTGACACGGCGCAGCAAGTACTTGATCCCAATATATTGACGCTGGGTTTTGCGCGGCGTTTTGCAAGCTATAAAAGACCGGACCTGCTGCTGCACGACCCGGAACGGCTGCTGCGTCTGCTAACCAACCCGCAACGTCCGGTACAGCTCGTCATGGCGGGCAAGGCTCATCCTGCGGACCAGGCAGGGCAAATGCTTATTCAGCAATGGATGCAATTCATCCGGCGACATGACGCGGGCGCGCATGTGATCTTCCTCAGCGACTACGACATGCATCTGGCCGAGCACTTGGTGCAAGGCGTGGATGTCTGGCTCAACACGCCGCGCCGACCGTGGGAAGCGAGTGGTACCAGCGGCATGAAGGTACTGGTTAATGGCGGCATCAATCTGTCTGAACTGGATGGCTGGTGGGCGGAAGCCTACACCCCTGAAGTTGGGTGGGCGTTGGGGGATGGTGAGGAACACGGCGACGATCCTGACTGGGACGCAAGTGAAGCCGAAGCCCTGTATGACCTGCTCGAACGTAAGGTGACGCCAGAGTTTTACACACGTGACGCGCACGACATTCCCACCGTATGGGTGACGCGGATGCGTGAGAGCATGGCGCGGTTGACTCCGCACTTTTCCACTAACCGTGCGGTCCGCGAATACACTGAACAACACTACCTTCCGGCAGCTTCCGCCTACCGTGAGCGGGTTGCCAACAAAGGTAGACATGGCGTGGATATAGTCAATTGGCGACACGCATTAGAACAAAAATGGGACACACTGCGCTTCGGGGAAATGAAGGTAGAGACTGGTGGCGGGCAGCACGTATTTGAGGTTCAGGTATATCTCGATGATATCGACCCGGATGCGGTGCGTGTCGAGCTGTATGCCGATGGCGCGAGCGTTGACGCGCCGGAGCGAGTGGAGATGACTCGTGTGCGACAATTGGCTAATGCGGTAAACGGCTACGCCTACCGTGCTGAGATATCTGCTACCCGCTCGGCGGCGGACTATACGGCGCGACTCATACCACACTACGATGGCGTGGCGGTTCCGTTGGAAGATGTGCATATTCTGTGGCAGCAGTGATTTATATAATATTAAGGGGAATGCGAGTGGGAGGCGAAAAAATTGGGGTCGAGTATCAGCTAGTTTTTACAGGTTCTATTGTGTTGTTTCGGAGCCTGAGATTCTGTACTGGCCATGAAAATAGAGGTAATACATGAAAGAACAACGTCGTTTCTATAATTGTAGGCTGAGTGAAAAACTGCTCTATACAGCCTTTTTATTACTTATAAGTATCGGTTATCTTATGGCGCTAGTATATTTATATACCAGCCATGAGGGGCACGATAGCAAGCCAGGTCTTTCGATAGAAGACATTGTGGACACCTACTACGGTAATCGTAGCGGCTCGCGGCTGGAGGCGGCGATCCGTGGTCCGATGGCAGGTTACATCCAACAGACCGAAGACCGCGATCAAATCGTGGCATGGCTAAAGTTAGGGTCACCAGAGCTAGGTTATCGCACTGTGGTGAGGCCGATCCTGGAGCGATCGTGCCTGCAGTGCCATAGCCCAGCGTCCGGTTTGAAAGTCCCCGATCTGTCTACCTATCAGGGCATTCAAACCGTTGCAGAAGTGGATACTGGCGAATCGTTGCATACCTTGATGAAACTGTCCCATATCCACTTGTTCGGCATTGGACTTGTGGCATTAGGGATCGGTCTTATTTTTCGCCTGGCTAGTGTTGGTGAGGGGTTAAAGGCCTGCTTGATGCTACTACCTTTCGTGGCGATCTTTGCCGACATTCTCGCCTGGTTTCTTACTAAATCGGATCCATTTTATGCCTATACAGTTATTACCGCCGGCGTGTTGCTAGGCGCGGCATGGGCAGGTCAGATCCTGATTTCGTTATATCAGTTATGGTTTATCAAAGCGCCGGAAAATAATTCATTCAATTAATATTTAAGGAATACATGTCATGTCTGACCGTTCTGTGAAAAAGTGCTGCAAAGCCACGCTGGAGCTTAGCACATTGACCTTTTTTTCATCGATTGCCTTTGCCGTAGTACCGGGAACTGACCAATTGGTGGAGGGTGTGATAAAACTTGGAATAAAAAAACAAGGAGAGAAGCAATGAAGAACCAGGTAATCGAGGTAAGCGGGCTACTATCGGCGCTGAGCGCCCGCGGTGTGGAAAAGCAACTGGCAAAACTGCCCGGCGTAAAGAAAGTCGAGGTCAATTACGTTGCTGGCAGCGCGACGGTGGCCTATGACGAAACGGTAATCGATATTAAGGCCATCATGGCTCAGGTACATGAGTGTGGTTATCACTGCGCCGGGGAGCTGACGCCGAAACATGTGTGTCTGCCCGAAGATCCGCCCGTGGAAAAGGTAACGATGGCCATGTCGGGTCATGCGACCCATGAAGCTAATGTTAAAAATGGGGGGCACGGGCAGGCAGTGGTAGCTGAATCTGTCGGACACGCCGGTGTCAAGGATGAAATGGCACACGAAATGGGTCATGGTGGCGATATGGATATGCAGGCCATGGTACGTGACATGCGCAATCGTTTCTGGATTTGCCTTATTTTTACGATTCCGATTTTTATCTATTCGCCCATGGGCGGGCTGTTCACGCCGCCGCGACCACCGTTTGGTCTTGGGCTCAATCAGTGGCTGTTTGTTCTCGGCACTGTGGCGATCATCTGGCCGAGCTGGCCTTTTTTCGTCGCCGCCTGGCGTGCGCTGAAAAACGGCGTGCTAAACATGGCGGTGCTGGTGGTGCTCTCGGTTGGCACAGGCTACTTTTTCAGTCTCGGTGCGACCTTTCTCTTCGATGGTGTACAGTTCTTTGAGGCGGTGGCGGTGCTGCTGGTATTCATTCTACTCGGCCACTGGCTGGAGATGCGCGCTCGCGCTGGGGCCTCGGAGGCCATCCGCTCGCTGATGGATCTCGCCCCGCCAAAGGCCACCGTGATACGTGACGGTCAGGAGCTGGAGGTTCCGACTGCCGAAGTACTGAAAGACGACGTGGTGGTGATCCGTCCCGGCAACAAGATTCCAGTGGATGGTGAGGTGCTAGAAGGTGAATCGCAGGTGGACGAGTCTATGCTCACCGGCGAGTCGATGCCGGTGGGGAAAAAGCCGGGCGATACTGTCATCGGCGCAACCATCAACAAGAGTGGCAGCTTTAAGTACCGCGCCACCAAGGTGGGTGCTGACACCGCGCTGGCGCAGATTGTTAAGCTGGTTCAGGAGGCACAGAATTCCAAAGCTCCCGCGCAACTGCTGGCTGACAAGGCATCGCAGTGGCTGGTGGTGATAGCTATCGTCATCGGCCTTGCCACTTTCGTGGTATGGTTTTGGGGATTAAACGCAACGCTGTTGTTTGCGGTGACACTGACCATCACCGTGTTTGTTATCGCCTGTCCGGATGCCCTCGGGCTGGCCACACCTATGGCGGTGATGGTAGGTACTGGCCTCGGCGCCAAGAACGGGATTTTGTTCAAGAATGCCTCGGCCCTGGAAGACGCCACCAAGCTCAATATCGTCGTCTTCGATAAGACTGGCACCTTGACCATGGGCAAACCCCAGGTGGTGGAGGTGGTGGCGGTGAATTCAGATCAAGACGCCGTGTTGAGCCTAGCCGCTACAGTGGAGCAGGGTTCCGACCATCCGCTGGCGCAGGCCATTCAGCACCGCGCTGAGGGATTAAAGCTGGAGCCGCTGACCAGCTTTGAAAATATTGAAGGAAAGGGCGCGCGCGCTGAAGTGGGCGCAAAAACCGTGTTGTTAGGTAACCGCCGCCTGATGGATGAAGAAAAGATCGACATGGCGAGCCTGACGGATGAAGCTGCCCGTCTGCAAGGCTCAGGCCAAACCGTGGTACACGTAGCGCACGGTGGGAAACTAGTGGGTCTCATCGCTATTGCCGATGCGCCGCGGCCCACCGCAGCGGCGATGGTCAAGAAGATGCAGGCGCGCGGCGTCGAGGTGGCAATGCTCACCGGCGACAACCAGGCGACAGCCGAGCGCATCGCTCGGGAACTCGGCATCAGAACCGTGATTGCCGATGTATTGCCAGGGCAGAAGGCGGACAAGATCAAGGAACTACAGGCGAGCGGCAAGAAGGTTGGTATGGTGGGTGACGGTGTCAATGATGCTCCGGCGTTGATCCAGGCCGATGTGGGTTTCGCCATCGGTGCTGGCACGGATGTGGCCATAGAGAGCGCCGACGTAGTACTCATGAAGAGTGATCCCTACGATGTGCTGGGGGCAATCGAATTGTCGCGCGCCACACTGCGCAAAATGCACCAGAACCTGTTCTGGGCGGTGACTTACAACCTGATCGCCTTCCCAGCTGCTGCGGGGGTGTTCTACCCGCTAGTGATTAGTCCAGAGGTGGCGGCACTGGCCATGTCCGGCAGCTCGGCACTGGTGGCGGTCAATGCCCTGCTGTTGAAGCGTACACGACTGGAGGGCATTCGCGCGGAGCGCGTCTCATCAGACTCATCGGTACCAGCGGCAAGGCAAGTACCGTGAGCACATGGCGGTCAGCGCCCTGCAGTTTGAAGAAGATTGTGCGGGGCTACCATATTCTGGCCTCCAAACGAGATCCTTTTCGCGGCTGGTACCACTTACTCGGCGTGATCTCTATGCTCAACCATGTGCAACTCGAAATGACTGAAAAAAAGCCGTGGACATGTCTGTTGCTAAAGGGGCGGCTATGGACGAACTGGACTTGAAGCTGTTGCAGGCCTCATTGGCTTTGCAAGAAACAGCGTTGCCGACCGCTGGGGTGAAGTCATCACCTTTAGGGTAATCGGTGTCAGTGTATCCAGTTCTTGTCATCTGGTGTAGATGACAATCACATTGTTTAATGGAAAGGTGAAATTATGAAAATGAAACTACTAGGAATTGCCGCTTCGTCGGCACTGCTGATGACAGGCCAGATCCTGGCTGCGGATGGCAAAGCGGTCTATGACAAATCTTGTGCCGCTTGCCATGCGGTCTTACCGCCCAAACTTGGCGACAAGGCTGCATGGGCGCCACGCCTCAAACAGGGTGCCGATGCCCTCGTGGTTTCGGTAGTGAAGGGCAAGGGCATGATGCCGGCAAAGGGTGGAAATACCATATTGTCAGAAGCAGATATTAGGGCGGCGGTGGATTATATGCTAGCCGAACTTAGGTGAACGGCCGAGATTTAAGACTGATGCGTGCCATGCCCTGTAATAATTAAAAGGAGTTACAACCATTGATTACATAAGTAGGTATAAAATAGAGTTTTATTAATTATAAGTTATTGATAGGGAAAATCTGCATGAATGAATCGTTTAACCACGCTGGAGCCTATGGTCGACCCTGTTAGGGCTCGGTGAAACCGGGATGTTGATCTCTATGCTGCTTGGCTATGCGCTCGCTTTTATCGGGATAGGGCTATTTATTCAGGGGTGGAGTCAGATCCACAAGGCGCGAGGCGAGAACGGTCTGGTGACTGTTGGTTTGTATGCATATGTACGGCATCCGCAGTACACTGGGCTATTGATCTTTCCATCAGACATATTCATGAACTGTCCCACGAAGCACAACAAGGATAACGATGCGATTAGCGAGTGATAATATACTCAGCCCATCAGTCGCTTGTCATCTTTATCATATATTGCATGCTGTTAATGTGAGCCTTAAGCAAACTTTCTCTTTTATTTGGATCCTAGGTTTGATTAATTTAAGTGTTGCCGCTGATTTATCCTTTTCAATTATCATTAACACTAGCTTTACGTGAAAATATTTCAAGTGGTCTTGCTCGTCAACAGTCATGCGCACCTGATACCTTATCGAGATGACGTGTAGGTCCCTCTGGGAGTCGACGCAGGTTTTTCGGTAGCCTTACTTACAGACTACTACATAAACTGATAGTATCTATTTGATTGTACGGTTTGCAAAAGAGGCGAGAAATATGGGTACCACCTTGATAGTCATTCTAGTTGTTGTTGCGCTAATCGCTTTTTATGTGATCGGAATTTTCAATAAACTGGTGATGCTGAAGAATCGCTACCAGAATGCATTTGCCCAGATCGAGGTGCAGTTGAAGCGACGCTACGACTTAATACCAAATCTCATCGAGACTGCCAAGGGGTATATCAAGCACGAGCGTGAGACTTTGGAGGCAGTGGTTCAGGCGCGCAATGCGGCGCAAAATATGCTGTCAGCAGCAGCAGCCGATCCGGGCAACGCTGAGGCGATCAAGGGTCTGAGTGGGGCCGAAGGCCAACTAGCCGGCACCTTGATGAACTTCAATATGGTTATGGAGGCCTATCCGGACCTTAAGGCCAATCAGAACATGATGCAGTTAAGCGAAGAACTTACCTCTACCGAGAACAAGGTCGCTTTCTCACGGCAGGCCTTCAACGACCAAGTGATGGCCTATAATACCTACAAGCAATCCTTTCCTCCCGTCTTTTTTGCTGCACGATTCGGTCATGCGCAGGATGCAACCTTGCTGGAGTTCGAAGACTCCCCGGCCATACAATCCGCGCCAAAAGTCTCGTTCTAGTCACTGCGGTTTATTCAGACGCCTGATATGAATTTCTTTGAATCACAAGACCGCGTACGTAAAAACACCTTCCAACTTGCTCTGTTGTTTGCACTGGCAGTGATCAGTTTGATCGTCATGACCAATCTGTTGGTCATGGTGGTGTTTGGTTATATCAACAGCGAGCAACTGCAAGATGGTGGAACCTTGCTCCAGCAAATGGACTGGCAGACATTCGCGGCGGTCAGTATCGGAGTCGGAGTCGTGGTGCTGGCAGGTAGTATGTACAAAATCATGGCACTGTCGGCCGGCGGCAAGGTCGTTGCGGAAGCGCTGGGTGGGCAACTGATCCCGCAAAATACCGATGACCTGAAGCAACGCAAACTGTTGAATGTGGTGGAGGAAATGGCCATCGCTTCAGGTACGCCGCCGCCGCCGGTGTATCTGCTCGCAGATGAATTGGGTATTAATGCTTTTGCAGCCGGTTTCTCGCCACGCGACGCCGTCATCGGGGTGACCCGAGGGACAATCGATCATTTAAGTCGTGAACAGCTGCAGGGCGTCATTGCTCATGAGTTCAGTCATATTTTTAATGGAGATATGCGGCTCAACATCCGCTTGATCGGGGTGCTGAATGGTATACTGATTCTCGGCATTGCTGGCTATTATATGTTATATGCCACTTCTTTTTCGCGGCGCGGGAGGAGTAACGGTAAAGGTGCGGGTGGAATACTGGCGCTGGCGATAGGGCTAATGGTTATCGGCTATGTAGGCACTTTCTTCGGCGGCCTGATCAAGGCCGCGGTGAGTCGGCAACGGGAATACTTGGCCGATGCCTCGGCTGTTCAGTTTACCCGTAACCCGGATGGGATCGCGGGAGCATTGAAACGAATCGGTGGACTCGAATTCGGTTCAAAATTGGAAAATCCCGCCGCTCAGGAAGCCAGCCATGCTTTTTTCGCCCAGGGCGTTACGGGTTTTATGCAGGGCCTGGCGGCCACGCACCCACCGTTGGCAAAGCGGATCCTGCGTATCGATCCGCAGTGGGATGGTAAGTTTGATAAGTCCGACAAAATCGACTCACCCGAGGAGGGTGGCCTGGGCCAAGAGGAAGAGGTTGGTAAAAAAGACGACATGACACGCAAACAGCTTGCGAAAAAGATGGCCACTGTTGTCACTGGCGTGGCAATAACCGATGTTGCGAATGCCATTGATCAAATCGGTAATCCCCAACCGGAAACAATTGATCATGCCCGCTCGCTGATATCAGAACTACCCATAGCCATCAAGCAGGCTGCCCGTGAGCCTTATGGAGCCCGCGCAGTTATTTATTCCCTGGTGCTGGATTCGGGACAGGTGGTACGTGGCCGGCAGCTGACGCATTTGCAAGCGTCTGCCGATCCGGATGTTTTTGTGTTAACCCAGAAGCTACTACCGGAACTGGATGGGCTGGATATTAAATTTCGCTTGCCGCTTATTGATATCGCCATACCGGCACTGAAGCAGCTATCACTCGATCAGTATAGGGCCTTCAGGGACAACCTGATCGTATTGATTGAAATGGATTCCCAGATCGATCTGCTAGAATGGTCGTTACAGAAGATTCTGTTCAACCACTTGGATGGGCAGTTCTTCAAACGGGTGCACACAACAGCACGTTATTCCCATCTTGGCCAGCTCAAGCAGGAAACGGAGCTGATTCTCTCGGTACTGGCTTATGCTGGTCAGCAAAATAAAAGTGATATTGAAGCAGCCTTTAGTGCCGCAGTAGAGACGCTGGAAATCAACGAGCTACAATTGACGGCAAAAAATGCCACTCAACTTTCTGCTCTTGATCGCGCCCTGCAAGAATTGGAAAAACTGAACCCCCTAGCCAAACAGCAATTACTGAAGGCCTGTGCCGCCAGTATCGTGCGAGACCAGAAAATAGCGCCTGTTGAAATCGAGTTGCTACGCGCCTTTGCAGATGCCCTTGGCTGTCCCATGCCACCGATAGTCCTGTCGCCTCAGCCAGTGACAGGTAGCTCAGGGCAATTGATCGACAGGAAGAAGGCATAGTTATTTGGGATGCAATGCCCGCAGGACGAATTCCGGAAAACCAGATCCCCGTCGTTAATCTCGGTTTACTCTATATTCATGGCGTTTGCAGATCGACCTTCAAAAAACGTAAGAACACAATAGCTGAACACCTACACACCCATGACCCAAAAACAAGTTATTTATGTTGTGGGCAATTATGTAGAAAACATCCAATCAACGTATTGGCTAAGAGATAAGTTAAAAGAACACATTAATGGAAAGACCGTCGTGATTAGTCATCATGCACCATCGTTCAGGTCTAATCATGCTGGCTACGGTATGAACCAGTTTAGTTATAGATTTTTATCGAATCTTGGCGAGTTGGTATAAATGGTTGACGTTTGGTGTTTCGGTCATACTCATTCGAATGTCGATGAGTACCTAAGCAAGTGAAGACTGGTGAGTAGTCAGAAAGGCTACCATCGTGACAGTATTCCAAAACCCTTTAGATCTGAACTGATGATTGAGGTTTAAACCAACTAATTTAATATAGTTGAAATGCTTTAATTTTATCAAGTTTTCTCAATTCAGGTCTGTTGTATAGCGTCAGCTATAGTGTTTATTCTTCCTATACTCCGGCTGTCATGTTACGGTTGACCTTTATTTTCAGTGTGTCACGGGGAGTCTATGAGCGGTCGTCCAGGCTGGGTATTTTACGTGTCACTGCTCTTCTTGGCGGGGTTTGTCGTGCCGGGCATTATTCTGCCCGAGCGCCTCAACGTCTGGGCCGATCAGGCGCTGGCGTTTACAACCCTGCATTTCGGCTGGCTTTACCTGTTTGCCACTACCGGTTTCCTGGTGTTTTGCATCAGCCTTGCCGCGAGTAATTACGGTCGCATACGCCTTGGGGCCGATGGTGAAGCGGCGGAGTTTTCATATACCGCCTGGCTGGGTATGATCTTTTCAGCCGGCATGGGCGTCGGTTTGGTGTTCTGGGCGGTGGCCGAGCCCATGAGTCACTTTGTCTCTCCGCCCTTTGGTGACGCCGAGCCACGAAGTCCCCAGGCAGCGGGGCTGGCAATGCAGTATTCGCTGTTCCATTGGGGCTTTCATCAGTGGGCCAACTTTGCTGTGGTCGGCCTGGCAATTGCCTATGTACGCTTTCGCCAGCAGCGTCCGGGCCTGATCAGCGAGGCCTTTCGCTCGACCTTGGGCGATCGCGTAGATGGTAGCGCAGGCCACGCAATCAACGTGCTGGCAGTGGTTTCGACGGTCTTCGGGGTCGCCACCACGCTGGGGCTTGGTGTTATCCAGATTAACAGTGGTCTGGTGTCGATCGGCGATTTTGGTTTCGGCACCCAGCAGCAACTGGCGATTCTCGGCGGCGTCGCCATGATATTTCTACTCAGTATCCTGGCCCCGCTGGAAAGTGGCGTACGCTACATCAGCAACTTGAACATGCTGCTGGCCGGCATACTGCTGATCTTTGTGTTCTTTGCCGGTCCTACCGACTTTATTACGGCCGTCATGACCAATGCCCTAGGTGACTACTTTGGCAACATGGTGGGCATGAGCCTAGTCATGACACCCTATACCAGCGATGACTGGGTAGAACGCTGGACCATTTTCTACTGGGCGTGGGGGCTTTCGTGGGCACCCTTTGTCGGCAGCTTTATTGCCCGTATATCCCGTGGCCGAACCATCCGTGAATTCGTAGTTGGAGTGATCGGCATGCCGGTGCTATTGAGCGTTCTTTGGTTTTCGACCTTTGGCGGCTCGGCGTTGTATTTCGAGATGTATGAGGGCGCTGCACTGGGTGAAGCGGTTACCCAGGAGATGAGTTCCGGCTTGTTTGCCACCCTAGAATATCTACCGGGTACTACGATCGTCAGCGCATTAATGCTGGTACTCATCACCCTGTTTGTTATCACCTCGGCCAACTCGGCGACCTTTGTGCTCGGCATGTTTACCAGTAAGGGTGTACTTACGCCCAAACGCTGGTCGCGGCTGACTTGGGGTGTAGTGCAGGTTTTGGTGGCCGGCGTGCTACTGTTCAGTGGTGGGCTGGTGGCATTGCAAACCATCTCCATCCTGGCTGCGTTTCCCTTCATGATCCTAATGGTATTCATGGCTATCGCGTTGCTCAAATCACTGCGTAACGAGCAGCGCCAGCTTGAGTTGCACGAAGCCATGACTCACGAACGCTTGCTGCGTCTACTTGAAGCCAATGATCATCTGAGCTGTCCGCCGACTGACGGCGATATCGTGCCTAACCAGGCCGCCGTGGAACAGGCCATGCACGACAAGGAGACGATTGAATAATCAGGTGACGGCCTATTCGACCTAGGTGCTGGCCAAGCTGGCGGGCCTGGCGAAGATGTTTATTCATATAATAAATTTGTTCACCATCAACTCGATGGCTTCAAGGTATGTCATTCCGCTTAAACCAACTGCGTAAATTTGCTTCTGTTGCTATCGGATGATCACGAAAGAAACCATGCTCATCTCCTCACAACACCAAGCTTTGCATTAGTAGTTAGTGTCACATAACCTTGAACGGTGTCGATACGAGCAGAGTCGTACAGTCCCACAAAAATATCGTCCGACGCACTACATGGAACGATGCGATAGCGAGTAAGTAGTGCAAGCCCTCCGTAGGGGCAGGTAATAACAGCAGCTTTCGTAGCATAGCGAAGAATAGTGCAGTAATTACATACTCGCCCCGTCAGTCGTTTGAGAGCCAAAGCGTTAGCGAGGCGACGAGGACGTCGGAGGCAAATGGTCGTCAACGCACGGAGTGGAATTAAGCCATGGATGGATTAATTCTTTCACGAGTACGGTGACTCGCTGGTGTTTACCATCGATTTGTTTCACAAATGGTAAGCGCAATTTGACCTCTGGGGGGTGCCTTCTCCACAAGGTAGTAGCCGCCAGTGATCCAGTGTGGCGTAGAAATATAAGTTCCGCAAAGAACGATAGAAGCTGCATGCAGTGGATAGTGAACGGTATATTCGAGCGCGATTTCCTTTCCCAAACAATGGCCGACTACATGCCAACGCTCTGCGCCGAGTTTTTCTCTCTCATTGGACCACTGTGGATGAAAACTGCCAGTGTCGCCTTTATACCAATATCTCCATTTAACGCTTCAAGAAACAAATGCGCAATATTTATTGTAGTAAGTTTAAGCCACTTTTTTTATGCCATTTTCTAGGCAGAGGTCATATAGCCAATCCCAGCACGGGTCAGATTGGGCTGAACATTGAAGGATAGTTTAAACTGCAGATTCCAGTAATTTCCTCGTCTACTCACGC